>CAZQTE010000245.1:0-8896 GCA_964595615.1 uncultured Saprospiraceae bacterium | reverse complement strand
CTAATGCTTCAACTGAGAATACTTTTGGCAATCGTCTTTTTTTCATTTCCATGATTTAGTAAAAACAAAACGGACTCTATCCTAAGCGAATAAAGTCCGTTTTACAGTCAAGAAAGCCTAAATGACGAGCAGTCATTCAAAATTCTTCATTCAAAATTCAAAATTAATGCTTAGTTACTCAACATAACAGGCATCACCAACATCAAAATTTCCTCACTCGCATCCGCATCATCAACAGGTAATAAGATACCAGCGCGTGTCGGTGTTGATAATTCCATTTTGACCTCATCACTTTCTAACACACCCAACATTTCGATTAAAAACTTAGCGTTAAAACCGATAGTCACTGGGTCACCGTCATAGACACAAGTTAATTGCTCCGTTGCTTCATTAGAAAAATCTAAATCTTGCGCAGAAATCGTCAAGCTTTCGCCCGTGATGCTCAAGATAACTTGGTTCGTTGTCTTGTTAGCATAAATCGCGATACGCTTTAATGACGCTTGCAAATCTGTACGACTTACCGTCAACAAATTTGGATTGTCAACAGGGATAACCGCGTTGTAATCTGGATATTTTGCATCAATCAAACGACAAACTAAATTCGTATCACCAAACTTAAAGAAGGCATTCGCTTTGTTGAATGAAACCGTTACAGGTTCGCCCGCAGGAAGTGCATTTTTCAATAAATTCAATGCTTTCTTAGGTAAAATGAAAGTTGTCGAAACTTCACTTGCGATGTCTTGGAAAGTGTATTTGACCAACTTGTGCGCATCCGTCGCTACAAAGATTAATTTGTTAAAATCTACCTGTACATAAACACCTGTCATCGCTGGACGCAACTCATCGTTACTCGTCGCAAAAACAGTCTTGTTAATACTCTGCATCAAAGTATTAGAAGGCACTGTCAAGGTATCAACACTGTCTGGCTGTGGAATGTCTGGAAAATCTGCTCCGTCTTCTCCTGCCAACTTGTATTTACCATAAGCAGAAGTAATCTGAATACCAAAGTTTTCATCATCAACAGAGAAAGTAATCGGCTGCTGTGGCAAAGCTTTTAATGTATCCAAAAGGATTTTTGCAGGAACAGCTACTACGCCGTCGCCGTCTGACATGACTTCAATCGAGGTTGCGATAGAAGTTTCCAAATCCGTTGCTGCAATCGTTAATTGATTGTCTTTGATAGAGAATAAAAAGTCCTCTAATATCGGTAAAACTGGATTAGAACCGATTGCTCCGCCTGTCATAGATAGACGTTTGAGTAATTCGGAAGAAGAAACGCTGAACTTCATAGTAGATTCAATTTTGTATGGTTAAACTCGGTCGAGCTGAGAAAAATGTATATTTATTGTACGTAAAATTCTGATTATTAGAATGTTACAAGTATTTAGCTTCGTTGGGATAATAAGACGAAATTAGTTTTAATTTTCTTTCGTTTTATCAGTATAGTGCAAAAATATACCTTTATTTTGAAAAAAACAAATATGAACTGTTAACAATTTGTGGAAAATCTTGGAACGGTGGACGGTAGACGGCCGCTGCGCTCGACGGTGGACGGGGTATAGTATTTTTCTTGAATGAAATCTAAATAAAAAAGTGGCACTCGAACTAACCGTCAAGTACCACTTTTTTATTTACGAAAATTTTATTTTAGGACATTGTATAGTATCGCAAAACCGTCCACCGTCAAGCGTAGCGGCCGTCTACCGTCCACCGTTACGATACCGCACCTCCACATCCTCATCCAACTGCGTCACCTTCACCTCCGTCCGACGATTATACTGATATTCTTTTTCATCGCACTTCACGCCGTCAACGCAGCCATTACGAGGTTGTGTTTCGCCATATCCAAAGGCATTGACACGATTGGCGGCGATGCCACGTGTTACTAAGAATTGTTTGGCAGATTGTGCGCGACGCATAGATAAGTCCATGTTGTACTCGGCTGTACCACGACTATCAGTATGTGCTATCAAGTCAATTTTCATGGAAGGATATTGAGTCATTAAATTTGCCAAACCTTCTAATTCTCTCGCTTCTCCTTTTCGGATTGCTGATTTATTAAAGTCGTAGTAAATATTCTCTAAAACAATCGTCGAACCGGTACGAATAGGTTCAAATGCAGGAGCAGTGCTTGTCGCAGCAGGTGAGAGAACGTAATTTAAATCTACATTTTGAGCTCCAGTAGGAACCAATATACTTTTACTTGCTGTAGAATAACCTGCTTTACGGTAATTGACTTTGTACTCACAGCCTTCAGGTAAACAAACTGTGAAATTACCATTTGCATCAGTATCTATGTTTTCCTCGGTGCCGTCACATTTATTAGTAATGCTGACTTTTACACCAGCCAAAGAATTGGAATTTCCTGCATCGCGCAGACTTCCTCCAACTGTTAGACATTTGTCTTCAACCAAATTGATGCGTAATCCTGCACCATTTCCATCATCTCCTGAGGTCATTAATTCCCCATTGCGGAAACCTTCTTTAGTTACTAAAATAAGATACTTTTTACCTTGTTCCAATGGACGAACTAATTCTCCATTGTCATCAGTATAAAAATCTGGCTCACCTAAAGCTTTCGCATCTTTACGACGTAATTTCATTACCAATTCTGATGAACCTGAAGAAACAGGCTGTAACTCTACATCATAAGCATCATTTTCGGTTAAGAAACCGTCATTGGCTTGTTCAAAAATACGTACACCTGCACCTGGAAGACGTTCGCCCGTAACCTCGTTGACTACTATAATCTGAGCATTCAACATTGGTCTTTCTCCTAAGTTATTCAAACCATTCGGTGCATCAAATTGATAAATATCGTCTTTCCCAACACCGCCTTTACGACCTGATGTGAAATACCCTTGCGTACCTTCTTCATTCAAAATCAAACTCAAATCATCGTCCTTTGAGTTGAATGGCGCACCCAAGTTAATGACGACTCCTTTCGAGTTTTCATTAGATAAATCCACAGAGTAAATATCTAATCCACCTTGTCCATTGTGTCCATTTGAGGAAAAGAATAAAGTTCCACTGTCATGAATGAATGGGAAAACGTCATTTTTATCCGTATTGATGTGCTTCCCTAAGTTAACTGGACTCGTCCAACGCGCTTTGTTACGTGTAACTTTATATAAATCGAAACCTCCATAACCACCTGGCATATCCGAAGAAAAGTACAAGGTTTTACCGTCTGCTGAAAGGGTAGGGTGCATTACCGAGTATTCATCGCTATTGAAAGACATTTCAACTACATCCTCCCAATCAAAAACACCACGTTTCGCCTCATAAATTTTCAATTGTATACTTCCTTTACTGTCCGCTTTTGTCATGCCTTTTGTCATGTTGTTGCGCGTAAAGTACATGCGGTCGCCCTCACGAGAGAAAGAAACGGGTCCTTCGTGTGCTTGCGAATTGATATTAACGGAAAATTCTTGCGGTTTGGTAGGATTGCCCGCAGCATCTAACTCCGAGTAAAATAACTCAAAAAAAGTTTCATTGATTTTCTTATCGACCGCCCCAGATTTATAGCGAGAGGTGACGTAAACCAATCCATTTTGATAATAAACAGGCGAAAACTCCAAATTCGGTGAATTAATCAAAACTGAATTATTCACTTCTATTTGTCGTTGTCCCTCCTTTTCGTAGAGTTTATCTTTAGATTTTGACTTAGAACTACTCTGTTGCGCCATTGCAGAAATAGCGAAAAAAGAAAGTATTAATAACAAAAAGCGGCTTTGCATAATCGGTGGAATATTTTGAGACAATAGTAAAAGATGTTAGATATTAGACTTTAGATGTTAGACTCTTATCGTGCAATTATCTTTTTTCTATATTTTTAACATGTTTGAGACGACAAAAGTAACGAAAGGTATCGGATACTTATTGGTGCGGCTTGAAATTTTTTAGACAGGATTGACAGGATGACAGGATTTTCTATTTTGACTTGTACCCGTTTTGACTTGTTCCTGCTCTGACTTATGCATTCGTCAAAATAAGAACAAGTCAAAACGGGAACAAGTCAGAGCTGAAATCCTGTAATCCCGTTAATCCTGTCTAAAAATAAAAAAGCCTCGCTCAAAATGAACAAGGCTTATAAATATAAAGCTATGAAAACTAAAACTATTCTTGACGAGAAATAAGTAAAACCTTAGCTCTCGGTAGTATTTTTTTAATTGATATTTCAAAAGTACAAATTATTATGACAAAATGAAATGTTACAGCAAATTTTAAAGTGAGAAGGAACTAAATTGCAGTTTTTAAGTCTTTTTGTAAAGGTGTGGAGAATTTATCAAAGAAGGTTCTTATTTTCCGCCTTGCAAAAAACAAAACATCAAAAACGCTTCCATGACTCTATCAGAAAAAGACAATCTAAACATCCTCAACCAAGTCTTTGAAATCCGCAAAAAACTCAAGGATAATCCTATATTCATTATAAGAATAGTGTTGGGGAGATTGTTTTTGGAGATGCGCGTGTTTTTAAGACAACTGATAGACGGATAGTTTTATTGGAGGAGTAACTTTAGTTATTTCCTAAACTTACCCAAAAATCCCCGTTCTAAAATCTGTTCAGACTGCTCTCTTGCCTCAAATACTTCCACCAAATGCGCCACACCCGCTTGTATTTCAATATCTCCACAAGTAAAAATATCAATAGCAGCATAATGGTGTTCGGGCCAAGTATGAATCGTCAAATGACTCTCTTGAATCACCACCACACCAGACACGCCATTGGGGGCAAAGTGATGAAATGCGGAAGTTACTATCGTTGCGCCCATAGCCGTCGCCGCTTGTTGCATGACCTCTTCGATGAATTGAGGATTGCTTAGCTTCTCAGCATTACATTGGTAGAGTTCCAGTATGATTTGTTTTCCTAAAGGCATTTTGGAAATATGAAATACGTGTCCGTATGGATGAAGTAGGAAATATGAAAAAGCATAAAAAAAGGCGAAAATCAACACAATTGCTGATTCTCGCCTTTTATTCAGAAAAGAATTAAATCTTATCCTTCAAAAGTTTGACCTTCTGGCGCGCGTCCGCCTTCCAACCAATCTTGGTATTTTTCTAAGCGTTCCCACTCAGCATTAGCAGCCATTTGAGCTTGATTAGCCCATGTAGCTGGTTGGTGCATGCGGTAACGAGGACCAGCATCGTCTAAGATTTTTTGAACTTCTGATTCTGGAGCATCTGCCAAATTTTGCCAAGTCATGATACCTGCTGCGTGCAACAAACCTTCAATCTTTGGTCCAATACCTTCTACCATTTTCAAATCATCTTGAGTGATTTTCTTTCCTGAAGGTAAAGCAATTTTAGCTGGCTTAGCTTTCTTCGCAGGCTTAGCTTCTGGAGCAGGAGCCGCCGCTGCTACTGGAGCTGCTGGTGCCTCTTCCTTAACAGGAGCTGGAGCTGGTGCTGCTGCCACTGGAGCCGCTTTTGGTGCTGCTGGTTTAGCTTTAGGAGCCGCTTTTTTCTTAGGAGCTGCTACTTTTGCTATTGTTTCTGGAACAGCATCTGTAGGTACGATACTAACGTACATACGGTCATTACGTCTTCTACGGAAAGAAACTTTACCGTCGATTTTCGCGTGCAAAGTATGATCTTTACCCATGTATACATTCTCTCCTGCGTGGTAACGTGTACCGCGTTGGCGAATGATGATGTTTCCTGCAGTGGCTAATTGACCACCAAACAACTTGACACCAAGCCGTTTACTTTCACTGTCCCTTCCGTTATCCGTACTACCGACACCTTTCTTGTGAGCCATGATAATTTATTTAGATGATTGTTCTAAAATAACAACCATTAGTTTTTTAATAGTCGAAACTCAACTGAGAGTCTCATTGCTTAAAAAGCGAAAATGAATATTGCTAAGATTATTGAAATATGGAAAAAAGAAGTCTAACATCTAAAATCCAATATCTAAAATCTCAAATTAAGCAATACTATCAATTTTCAATTTTGTCAAAGATTGACGGTGACCGTTTTTCTTACGGTAGCCTTTACGACGTTTTTTCTTGAAAACGATGACTTTGTCGCCCTTCAAGTGCTCTACTACGGTAGCACTTACTGTGGCGTTCACGGTCGGCGTGCCTACAGTAACATTGTCTCCGTTGATTGTCATGTGGACATCACTGAAAGAAACTTTGTCACCTTCTGCACCGTCTAACCGGTGGACGAAAATCTCTTGACCTTCGCTCACTTTGAATTGTTGACCGGCTATGGTTACGATTGCGAACATTTATTTATTTTTTAAGTGTAAAATTAACGTACAGGATACAGCTATCCTTAACGGGCGGCAAAAGTACGGGTTTTTTACTTATTTACCAATAGAATCTAAGATTATTTAAAGAATAAGTTACAAGTAGGTTTACATATTTATTTCAACATTAAAACAGGACTATTTTCCACTCTTACTTGTTCTTTTCTGCGTTTGCTTGCGCAAGCAATCTCGTCAAAAGAACCAAAAACCCTACTCAAAAAAAACTTCCTCCAGTCAAACAGTTTTTTGAGACCCTCCCGCCAAAGAGCGACGAGTTCCCATAAACGCATAAGTTTAAATTTTTTTTGAATATGGGCTAAATTCATTTCTTGCCAATTTTGCGCAAAAATTGACTCATTAGATACTAAGATTTTTGGTAGTGGGTGAAAACGACTGATGCATACCTTTTACTCACTAAGGTGACTTTGAGTCACCACGTGAGCATCCACCATTTTAACCCATTACCCTATTTTTTAAATACATGTATTTTTGGACTTTGGACAAAAGATATTAGACTTTAGATGTTAGACTATTCAAGCGAAAAATCAATTTTAAACTTTTTAAAATATTGATAATCAGTAAAATACGAATTGAATTAATCTTACTGTTTAGTGGTCTAATATCTAAAATCTTTCGTCCAAAGTCTAAATGTATTTAACCCAAACAAAAAAAGGCTTCCACCAATCGGTAGAAGCCCTCTCTTAACTAAACTCAAGAAAAACTCTTTTCTTTTATTTCTTCATCATTCCTTCTTCTGCTTTTACATTCAAATTGTAAAGCGGCGTAGGATTTAATGGACAGTTGTACTGGTATTCACCTGCCTTTAAGATTACTACACCCGTTTCAGAAGTTTCACCTTTTTTCACCAATGCTTTCAATCCAGAATTTTCTACCTGCGCTTTTGCATCAGAACGTGGTGTCAAATAAAAGCCTAAACCTTTATCTACATCCTTATTAGTTACCTTAAAAATGTATGCTCCTTCTGTTAAATTCAATTCTTTTACATCGTACTCACCTGTAGTTTGCGACAAATCAATAACAGTTGGTTTTGGCGCAACATTCAATTTGTAAAGTGGTGTAGGGTTTAGTGGGCAATTGTATTGGTACTCACCAGCGGTCAAAACGACAACGCCTGTCTGAGAAGTTTCGCCTTTATTCACTAATGCTTTCAAACCAGAGTTAGGCACTTGTGCTTTTGCGTCAGAGCTTGGAGTCAAGTAGAAACCCAAACCTTTATCTACATCATTGTTCTTTACTTTGAATATGTAAGAACCTTCTGTTAAATTCAATTCTTTTACATCGTACTCACCTGTAGTTTGCGACAAATCAATAACAGTTGGTTTTGGCGCAACATTCAATTTGTAAAGTGGTGTAGGGTTTAGTGGGCAATTGTATTGGTACTCACCAGCGGTCAAAACGACAACGCCTGTCTGAGAAGTTTCGCCTTTATTCACTAATGCTTTCAAACCAGAGTTAGGCACTTGTGCTTTTGCGTCAGAGCTTGGAGTCAAGTAGAAACCCAAACCTTTATCTACATCATTGTTCTTTACTTTGAATATGTAAGAACCTTCTGTTAAGTTTAATCCTTTAATATTGTATTCTCCTTCTGATTGTGATAAGTCGATAATAGTTGGGGCGTCTTTCATCATTGCTGCCTTTTCTGACATCATCTCTTTTTTCATAGAGTCATGAGATGGTTGTGCGAAAGCGAATTGAGCAGCGAATACTGTAAGAATAACAGCGAATGTTTTAACGAATAATTTCATTATAATTTTTTTATGATTTTTATTAAATATGTTACTTGTCTTAGTTGACGATGCAAAGATGCAGCAAGAATGAAGCGAAAAACAGGACAAAAGTTCTTTGGAGTAGGATAAAAGTTCTTTCTTTGACTTAGAAGTAGTTTTTCTACTTAAAAAAGGAATGGATACAGTTGTTTTTCCAAAATGAACTCTAAGTTGCTAGAAAAACGCAAGAAAAAACTATTAGACACTAAATCAAACAATCAATAAAATAACTTAACATGAAAAAGTACACAATTTGGCTCAGTTCATTTCTACTTCTTTTTGTTCTTTCCTCTTGTAATCCTAAAATGAAAAAAAGTACGAGCACTAGTACGCCAAATTCTCAAACTACAGCTGCTATGACTAAAAGTGATATGCTCGTCGGAAAGTGGAAATTCGCAGACATACATGGAAAAGAAGATATGGATGAAGCAGGAATGAAAATGCTTAAATCGTTTTTTGGAAGTCTGAAACTCAGTTTTAGTGAAGATAGAACTTATACTGCCTTTATCATGGGTAAGGATGACGGAGGAAATTGGAAATTAAATGACAGCGAAGACAAAGTCCTAATGACCTCTAATAATAGTGGAGAAAATATGGAAATGACGGTTCTTGAATTGTCTGCGGATAAGTTGATAATTAAATTAGAAAAAGCCGCTTTTGTTTTGAAGAAATCATAAAATGGCTTCGCAAAAAAAACGCCTTGGCAAAATGGAATATCCACTGCCAAGGCGTTTCTTTTTACAAATTCTCTTAAATGAAAAATTATTTAGGGTAGTGGATGAAAACGACTGATGAATCACTTTTACTCACAAGGTGACTTTTACTCACAAGGTGACTTTGAGTCACCACGCGA
>CAZQTE010000244.1:0-8908 GCA_964595615.1 uncultured Saprospiraceae bacterium | reverse complement strand
AAAAAATAAATTAGCGAAAATTCGCTAATAAAATCCTTTCATTGCGTATTTTCTTTACCTATATTTGCAACGCTTTTGAAAGTGAGGCGTTATGTTGATGTACAAGTTACGAATTCAGAATAACGAATTTAGAACTTTCGGTCTAAAATCTAACGTCTAATATCTAACATCTTTTATATATGAAAATACTTGTTTGCATCAGCAAAACACCAGAAACAACTTCTAAAATTGCCTTTACAGGAGGCGGTTCAGAATTTGATACAGATGGGGTCAAATACATAATGAACCCTTATGATGAGTGGTACGCTTTAGTCCGCGCATTAGAATTAAAAGAAGCAAATGGCGGTAGCGTCACTGTTTTAAATGTAGGAACATTAGACAATGATGCTATTCTCCGTAAAGGATTGGCAATCGGTGCAGATAATGCTGTACGTATCGATGCAGAGCCAAAATCTTCTCTTTTTGTAGCCAAAGAAATCGCTAACCATGCAAAAGCGGAGGCTTATGACATTGTGATGTTTGGTAAAGAAACAATTGACTACAACGGTAGCGAGGTAGGCGCAATGGTTTCCGAATTGATGGACATGCCTTATATTAGTTATGCAACTAAGTTGGAAATGGCTGGTAACACGGCAACTATCGACCGCGACATCGAAGGTGGTACGGAAGTAGCTTCTGTGGACACTCCATTCGCATTGAGCGCGGCTAAAGGTTTGGCAGAGCAACGTATTCCAAATATGCGTGGTATCATGATGGCAAAGCGTAAGCCTTTGACTGTAGTGCCAGCAAGTGGTGCAACTGATTTGGCAACAACAGTTCACTTTGAATTGCCACCAGCTAAAGGTGGTGTTAAATTACTCGACCCAACGGATATGGATGAGTTGGTGCGTCTATTGCACGAGGAAGCTAAGGTAATTTAGTCGTCGGGGAGTGATTAAGGTAATTTTGAATTTTGAATGATGAATGACTTCCTAATTTATCATGTAAAGAATCAAATAAGCCTGTTTAAAAAGACATTAATTTTTGAGAAATGAAAGAATAATGAATATTGCAACACTAAGTTGATGTGTCATTCAAAATTCAAAATTTCTCATTCAAAATTATACAAAAATATGGTTCTTGTTTTTGCAGAAAGTCAAAAAGGTAAGTTTAAGAAAAACGCTTTAGAAGCGGTTACCTACGGACATAAAACAGCGCAAGCACTTGGAACTGAATGTGTTGCATTAACTCTTGGAGAGGTAAATAATGCAGGAGATTTGGGGAAATATGGTGCTTCGAAAGTATATAACGTAGCAGGTGTGTCAGATTTTGACAGCCAAGTTTACGCAGCAGTTATCGCGAATGCAGCCGACAGTGTTGGGGCAGATGTGGTGATTGTTAGCCACACTTCAACGGGTAAATCTTTGTTGGGTCGTTTGGCGGCACGTATGGATGCGGGTTCGGTAGCAGGCGTAAATGCTGTGCCTACGAATGACGGTTCATTCAAGGTAACAAAAAATGTATTCTCTGGTAAAGCTATCGCGACTTACGAAGTAAGCAGCGCGAAAAAAGTTTTATCTCTCATGGGGAATAGCTTGCCACCAGAAGAAACAGGTACAGCAGTTGGCGTTGAGGCTTTGAGTGTTGACGTACCAGCAGGTCGCGTGACAGTTAAAGAAACGAAGCGTGAAGAAGGTATCGTTCCATTGCCAGAGGCGGAATTAGTGGTATCAGCAGGTCGTGGTTTGAAAGGACCAGAGAACTGGGGTATCGTAGAAGATTTGGCAACAGCACTAGGTGCAACAACGGCTTGTTCTCGCCCAGTAGCAGACAGCGGTTGGAGACCTCACCACGAGCACGTAGGACAAACAGGTGTGGCTATCCGCCCTAATTTGTACATCGCAGCAGGTATTTCTGGTGCTATTCAACACCTTGCTGGTGTGAACAGCTCTAAAGTTATCGTTGTCATCAATAAAGACCCAGAAGCACCTTTCTTTAAGGCTGCTGATTACGGGATTGTTGGAGATGCTTTTGAGGTATTGCCAGCCTTGACTGAGGCGGTTAAGAGGTATAAGGCGAGCTAAGTACGAAGTACGAGTTACGAAGTACGAATGTTAAAATGCCGAGTTTCCTTGTGGGAGGCTCGGCATTTTGCGTTTTAGTGGAAAAAATTATTGATGACAATCACAGAACAAAAGAAGCAAGTCCGTCAACAAATGCATATCGAACGCGCAGCACTCAACCAATCCTACAAACAGAAATATGACACCTGGATTTGCAATTCTCTCCTAAAAAAAATCAAAGAGAACAATTATCAGACGATACACTGCTACTTACCAATGGGAACAGAAATTGATATTTTCCCTTTGATACAAATTCTTTTAGACAGAAAAATAACTGTAGTCACACCCAGAACTTTGCCAAAAAGAAGACTTAAACATCTGATTTTGAATTCTTTAGATAAATTAGAAGAAGGTGTTTATGGAACAGAACATCCTGCGGGAGACAATGAGTTTACAGGAAAATATGATTTGATTATCACGCCGGGATTGGCATTTGATGCATCTAATTATCGACTGGGATATGGTGGCGGCTATTATGATAATTTTATGGTGCAATATCCTGCTGCCCGAAAAATTGGGATTTGCTATCCTTTTCAAATGGTGGATGAAATTCCGATTGAGGCGCATGATTTGGCTTTGGATGAGATATTGTGGCATGAGAGTCTGAAAATTCACTAAAAATTCCTTTCTTACACCTTTATTCACTTTTAAAATCATAAATATGAACTTCAAAAAAATCTTAATCCTATTGTGCTTTTTTAGTGCTCTTTCTCTTCATGCACAGGAAGAAAAAACAGAAGAGCCCTTTGAAATGCCAGAACGAATGCCACGCTTTTATTCAGAAGAATGTGAAGAACTCGCAGAGGATGATATTGCGGAAACCAGAAGATGTGCCCAAAAAATGGCATTACAATTCATTTACAGAAATATCAAATATCCTCCAGAAGCCAGAGAATCAGGCATACAAGGAACTGTCGTAATTAAATATCAGGTTGGAAAGGATGGGAGTATTCAAAATGCAGAAATTGCGCGTGATATCGGAGGAGGATGTGGAGAAGAGGCACTGCGTGTGATAGAAATGATGCCAGATTGGTTGCCCGCTTATCAAAGAGGAAGGTTTCTACCTGTTACCATGAACATGCCAATTAAGTTTGGTTTAAGCTCAAATTAAGTGTTTTTTGAAGTCTGACTTTGATTTTGAAAATTAAAGTCAGACTTCAGAATTACTTCCCTTTCAACATCTTCACAGAAAACCAAGCCAGTAAAATCATCATCACCAACATCACAGCCCATAACCATAACTTGCTCTGAAACAGTGGTTTATCTTCTTCTTCCTCAAATTGTATCCAGATAAATTCCTCTCCAAGCTTCAAAATTTTCAATTCCTCTGGTATCTTATTTAAGAATTGTTGAATATCATAATTCGGCTTTCTCGCTTTTTCATTTCCGTAGTATAAATCGTAATTCGCAGGTCTATCAAATCGACTGATGATTTGGTAGACTGGTCCACTCACTGTAGTTTTTTCCAGTTTTAGTGGTGCATTATCTCTATTGTTAATTGTCAGTTTTAGCTTTTGTAAAACAGTAGGAGAGAAGTGAAATTTATTGTCCTCAATCGAACTTAAAGTACCAGAAGTCAATGTATTATACGTATATCTCCAGCCTTTATCGACTTTAAAACTATCTGCTAAATATTGCAATTTATAAGTGCGATAAAAGTCCACTTCTTTCGCAAAAGTCAAGTCAATTTTACTAACTGGAACAGCTTCGCCCAAGTCAAAATTAATAATAGTTTGTTGCTTCTTTTTATCTTCCTTTCGACTTTGTGCCATGACAGAATAATTCTGATAAGTACCAGAAGTCGTTTCTTGCAAACTTAGAGTTTGACCCAATAATTCGGGCTCGCTTGGAGACTTAATAAGAAGACGGAAATAAGGAAAATTTGCCTCTGGAAAAACTACTTTTGAAAATTGGTATTCTGTCAATTCATTCTTAATGCCAATCACTCGATAATCCTCGACAAGCGTAAACCATTCCTGTTGATTTTGACTGCCTTCCAAGTTAATTTTAAAGTCAAAATTATCAGACTTAAAGTTCAATGCAATCTCATTTAATGCTTCCGCATTTTCAATTTGAAAAGTATAATAATAGCCTTTGTTATTATGAGACTCATTGATTTTTTTGAATGGTACATCCTTATAAACAGCTTTATCTTCTTCTAATCTGACGATATAAGGCGCTTCAATTGTATCATTATCTGTGGAAATACCATAAATCCGCAAATCAGAAAAGTCCGATTTTATCTCACCAAACAGCTCATTTGGTAAAATCATTTTGTGCCAAGTATCTGTCGGCTTTTCTATATCTCTCGAATACGAATAACCCTTTATTTGCGCTTGCGCAAAAGAAGAAATTAGTACCAATAAAACGATTAATTTAATCTTCATTTTTAACGATTGATTATTAAGTCGTCGGACATAATTAGTTCGATAGCAGATATGCCATATTTTATTTTCGTAAGTGTACTGATAATCAGTATCTTAACTACTTTTCGCAAACATAAATATGGCATATCTACGCCCAGAATTAAATTGTCCGACTACTTACCCTCTTCGACGATGAGGTGTTTGTATTTATTGTACAAGAAAGAAATGACTAATAGGAGAATTCCTAAGGACACCAAAACTATCGTTTTAGAGATAGTACCCAAGTGTGCAATGTCATAAAAGAACAACTTAATCAAGGTTATTCCAAATAAAATGAATGCCCCGATGCGTAGATGTTGTTTGTTTTTCCAAATGCCTAAAGCAATGATTATCAGGGCATAAGCTCCCCAGACTATAGTAATGGTTAAGGTGTCAGCACTACCCGCGCCAGCTATTTCTAACCAATTTAAAATCTCACTACTGATGACTGTTAAAATGGAAATATGAATGACTAAATCAAAAATGACCCAGTTTAATTTTGTCGGAAATTTCTCTTTTATGTACCTATAACTCACAAAAAACAGCGCTGCAATCAATGCAAAAGACAAATATCTAATCAACACAAAAACAATGCTTTTATTAAATAAATCGGTCTCTTGTGGATTAAAATAACTGTTATGTAAATTGTTGAATTCATAAATGCCCAAAGTTAGAAATCCGACTATAGCTAAGCCATTTAAGACCAAATTAGCATAAGCCAAAGGTTTGCTTTTTAGCTTGTTGAGATTGATAAATGAAAGAGCGATTAAAAAGACAATCGTATAATTGAGCAGCCAAATATTTTTAAGACTAAGCAAAGCATAATTATATGAATTTCTAATATTATCGGAGTCATCTACTTTGATACCAATTTTTGTATTTTCATATTGATGTGAAAAATAAGCACTAATTTCTCTTTGAAAAGTAAAATAAACCGAAAGAAGTAAAATGCTAAATAAACCAATATTGATAATTTGTTTATATGAATTATCTTCCGAGAGATGGGTTTTATAAGCCTTGTCATGATGCACCTTGTTAATGAAAACAAGGGCAGCTGCGAACAATACGGAAGTTAAAAACTGGATATTGAAAATTGGTAAAACACTTGAAGTCGTTTCCCGAATGTAAGATGCATAATAACCCGTTTCCCAGTCTTCACAAATACTCAAAAAGCCAAGTAAAATCAATACATAGGACGCTTTTTCATAAAATGGAACTGCTTTCGTACGCCCAATCCAGAAAAGCAAAGCCGCTTCAGCTATCCATAACAAGGTCACCCAATTACCGTCCAATTGAACAGGAATGGCAATCGTGATGAAGACCAAAACCAATCCGACGATTAGGTAAAACAAATTTTTGTCGTATAAATCCTGTTTTTTGATAAACGAACCGACACTAAAATGTAATAAAGCATTCGCTACCGTAAACAGTCCTACGTAGTTATGCCAACCGCTTGTTTCATCTAAAATGAAATATCCTGCACCGTAATAGATAAAGGAATTTAGAAGCAATATGACAACTGTTGATTTGTCAAAAGTCTCTTTTTTCGCGACCTTATAAGCCAAGAAAGTTAAGTAGAAAAGAATGAAAAATATAGTCGCAAAAGTGAAGGCTACTCCAAAGTATTCACTCAGGCGCGCATCAAATAAAAGCCAGCCCAAGTAAATCAACCAAGTCTGCGCAAAAGCAGCATAATAGAGCTTTTTCCAATACTTTTTGTAAGCAATAGCAAGGATACCAACATTGATAATCGTAATGTAGCTAAAGAAAGTCAACATATCACCAGAGCCATTACTCAGGAAAAATGGGACGGCATAAGCCCCAACTAAGCCAATATGTGCAATGACTTGTTTGTCGTAATTAATCGCTGCAATGACGGTGAAAATGGTGAACATCACCATGAGAAGAAAGGCGACCAACTGTGGGAATATATCGTAAAAACTGTAAGCGGCGAAGGTGATAAAATACATGATAGCTATTGCACCACTCACCAAAACTGCGCTGTAATTTTCGTATTTTTCTTTGAGTTTTATCCCAAATCCCATTAAACCAATTCCAGTGATATAGCCTAAAATAATGCGGGTCACAGGATTGATTAAATTATTATCAATAGAGTATTTTGCACCGATGACAACACCAATAATGGTGATTAAAATCCCTAACTTGGAGACTAAATTTTCGCCAATAAACTTCTCATAATCAAACTTTGGCTTAAACTCTTCTGCTACAGACTCTGCTTTTGAATGCGCATTTGGAACAGAGGGAACATAATGGTCTTCGGGTTTCAGGTGCGCGTCAAAATCTTTGGTTTGTGCAGTTTTTGTGATGACTTTTTCGACTTGTGAAGCCGAACCTTCAGCTTTTAGTTGATTAATTTCGTCTCGCAACGCTCGCAACTCAACAATAAACTTGTTTTGCTTTTTAATTAACAAGCCCATTTTATCTTGCAATTCCTTAATTCTATCTTGATTTTCGCTCATAATTGGAATTTTGTTGACATAAAGCTACGATTTTTATTTTCCCTAAATAAGCAGCAGAAATTAGACCTAACTTTCAACATAAACTTTACCTTTGAGGCAAATGAGAAAGCAAGACCGAAATTTTGCCAGATTAAAACGAATAAAATAGACGAAATGAGTAAAGGAATAGCCAAATCACCCGAAATGCTCGCCAAAGAGGCGGAAATCAAGATTTTGGTCGCAAAAATAAAAAAGACGCGGACGACTTTAAAAAGTTTGAAGACGCGCTTGAGTAACTCACAACAGGATTTTGTGGCTTTTCAGACGAAGATGCAGACGGAATTGATGTCGCGTATGGAAAAAGCGCAGCGGATGATGAGCGAAATTGTCGATTATGCGAAGAAACTGCGGAAGGTCAATTTTATCTCTCAAGCAGATAAGATTGCTTTGAAAGAAATCATTGAAATGTTTGGCGAGCAGTCGATGTTTGGCGAAGGATTTGAGGAATATCAAGAACAAAAACGCAAAGCGGAGGCAGGAGAATTTGATTTTGATGAAAATGCGCGGGCGAAGGCAAGGGATATGTTTAAAGAATTTAATGTCGAACCGCCAAAAGAAGAACAGCGCAAAATACGTCAGGTTTTCATTTCCCTTTCATCCAAATTTCACCCAGATAAGGCAAAAAATGATAAAGAACGTGAGGATTTTCATGTTTTAATGCAAGAAATCAATACGGCTTATCAAAATCACGATATTGAGAAATTATTGGAAATTGAGCGCATGTATGTCAATTCGGAAGCGATTGATTTGACGGGAAAAGCGGTGACGGTTGATGTACTGACAGAGGAAATTAAGCGATTGACGCGCGAGTTGGAATTTTTAGAAGGACAAGTCGAAAGAACGAGCGGCGAGATTAAGAATTTTCGTAAATCTGACTTGGGAAAAGCATTAACTGCGAAGAATAAAATGGAGAAAGAAGGGGAGGGGATAGACTCAGAAATCGAGCAAATAGATGAAATGGCGGGGCAATTGGAAGGTTTGCACGCGGCATTGAAAGACTCATGGGATAAGCAGCATTTATCGCCTAAATTTTATGAAGCCTTAATGGCTGGACAAGGTGGAGGTAATCCTTTTGATGATTTTGAAGATGATGATGGAGATTTTGATTTTGGGGATATTTTTGGTGGTGACTTTGATGATGAGGACGAGGATATGGATGTAAATAGCATGTTACGCAAATTATTCAGTCAAGAGGACGATGAAGAAGAATTAGAACCTATCAAAAATCCACGATTTAAAGAGGGTGAAACGGTGAAAGTGATGACCAATACCCGCCCAGATTTTTATCCGCAGACCAATTTGAAAGGATTTACGGGGCGATTGATAGAGTCCTATATGGAAGACGACGAAGAGCGTTATGTGATTGAATTTTCGCCAGATTCATTAGAAAAAATCTCTGTAGAGTACGTCAGTGAGGCAATGGGTTCGGGGGACGTTTTTGATGAATATACTTTTGGGCGCAATGATTTGAAAAAGGTTAAATTTGACTTTGACGAAGATGTCGCGGAGGAAATGCGTTATATCTTGCAAGTGAAAAGTTCTTTTGTAGATGAAGAACCCAAAATTCAGAAGATAATCATGGATGCTTTATTGCAAGATATAGACGTAGAGGAAACTGAGAATTGGTTCAATTACTTTGAAAATAAACTCATCTTGCCCATGGACGCAAAGGCGCGTGGATTGTTGCAAGATATGAGGAAAGGAACGAAGGTGAAGATAATTCAGCCCATTGCTGCGCATCCGACGGTGGGGATTATCGTGCTGTGTTTGGTTGGGAAAAAAAAGGAACAAGTTCCACATCCATTAATGGATTTGACCGTGTCGAAAAAGGCGGATAAGAAGTATGAGGATATTTTGGACGCTTATTCTATTTGGGCGCGGA
>CAZQTE010000243.1:0-8939 GCA_964595615.1 uncultured Saprospiraceae bacterium | reverse complement strand
AAAAAAAGCCCAATGATTGCTATAATCATCAGACTTCCTTGTTAAAACATTTGGCTAAATGTAGGAGTTATTTTCAGTAATAACTCCTACACAGGGGATTTAAATCAAGCTCAAAATCATTTTTTCTTTTTCGGAGGAAAGACTGGACGCAAAAACAAACCTAACTGCACATATCCATTTCCAAATCCTGTTCCTTCCAATACATTGTTATCAAATTCAATATTCGTCGGATTGACGGTAGAATTAGGAACAGCGTTATAGCCAACCTCTAAGTTTAACCATATCATTTTTCCAAATGCCTGCTCTAAACCGAGGAAGGTACGTACTTGTGTATTTCTAAATTCCAATGTATGGTCAGCACTTTGTAATGAAGGAACAAACAGCCCCATATACGGCGTTTGTGTTCCCAATTTAAATCCTCCGGCAATGGATGTTTTGGCAGACGGCGTGAATCGTAACTGTGCAGAAACGGGTAAAATGATTTCCAAATTTAACTTTTTACTCAACTTTGTAAAATAGGCAACCGTCGGAATGACAGGTACTTGCACATTGTCGCCAAAAATGCCTTGTACGCCGACAGATAGCACCGTTTTGGCATTATAAATCAGCGGCATACTCAATCCGAATGTTCCACCGTAAGCATCAATATCATCATATTGCTCGCCTGCTATAGAAAAACTTCCTGTTACGACCAAATGCTTTTTCCATTTCTTTATTAGAATTTTTTGTGATAAATTTAGTGATGCATACGCTGTCGATAAGTCTCGTTCTACCGCTTTGGCAAATTCTTGGTCATTAAAACCAATCGAGTCAATGTTTTTAGTAAAATAATCATAGTCAAAATTCAATTTCATTGACAGCCCTTTCTTCGTTTTGAAAATCGGCACGGATCCATAAATACTGTAATGCTGCTCGTCAGCAACGGAGACATCCACATCGTTATCGCCGAAGGTTGTGAAGGTTTTGTCACTGCCAAAACCATATTCTGCCGATACCCCGATAATGGTTGGCATGACTGCGAATGCTTGCACAGGTAGGCCGTTTTTCTCCATCGCTTCTTTCATTTCGGCAGGTGTTTTTGGCGTTTCTTGCGCATTTATTTGTATAGCAAAGCAAAGGCAGATAGCTGCCAATAGGTAATTCTTAACGTTCATTTTAATGGTATTTTTAAATTTTAGTAGATAGTTTTTTTTACGGTGGATGGTAGACGGCAGACGGTGGAAGCACTTACACGCCGTCAACCATCTACCGTCTACCGTTAACCGTTTTTATGCTTCCTTGTGGAATAGCAATTTATACATCGAAGGCACAAACAACAGCGTAATTACCGTTGCAAATAGTAACCCAATCATAATTGAAATTGCCATTGGTTCCCACATTAAGCCACCGCCGAGATACAGCGGTATGAGGCCCAATGCGGTCGTAAAAGTGGTTAACAAAATAGGTCGAAATCGCTGAATACATGCAGCTACAATCGCGTCGTGTTGGTTGCGTTTGAATTTTTCTTGCTCCATTTTTATTCGGTCAAGTAGTACGATGGCGTTGTTGATGACAATTCCTGCGAGGGAGATTACGCCTAAAAATGCCATAAAACCGAAGAAGGATTGGAACATCAATAAGCCCAGTATTACGCCGATAAGACCTAGAGGGATTGTTGCTACTACGATAAATGTTTTGCGGAAAGAGTTGAATTGTGCAATCAACAAAAGCAGGATAATGAAGGCGGCAATCGGCAATTTTGCAATAACTGCGCCCATTGACTCTGCACTGTTTTCGGCTTCTCCACCCAGTTCGTAGGTGTAGCCTTCTTTCCATGTTTTTTCATAATCATTTAGCCAGGGTTTTAGTTGATTGGTCACATCCGAAGCTGTAAATCCTTCGCGAGCATTACACGTTACGGTGATGGTACGGCGCAATTGACGGCGATGAATTTCGGGAGCTTGCCAAGCCGTTTTTAAAGAAGCAACTTGTCCTAACGGCACATTTCGCCCCGTACTTTGACTAAATATGCTGATGCCATTCAATTGCTGAACATCCAATTCCTGACTGCCCAAACTCCGCATCGTAATTGGAATGTTATCATCACCATCACGATACGAACCAGAGTTAAAACCAATCAAGGACGTTTGCAAAGAAACCGCAATATCCTGATTGGTTACGCCAGCACGATTGGCTTTGTCACGGTCAATGTCAATGATGAATTTTTTAATTTTTGGCCCCCAATCATCGTTGATAACGGTAGCTGCGTCAATTTGGGTCATTTGCTGTTTGATAGCATCTGAGATAGCAAATAATTCTTCCGGGTCGTTGCCCGAAACACGCACTTCCACGTCATTTCCATCACCGCCACCACTGGCCAATAAAGCTACCCGGATATTGGCATTTGGCAATTTTTCAAAGCAAAAATCATTCAATTTTGCCATAACCTCGTCGTTTGCGGTAAAGCTACTGGTATTGAGTAGCATGTGAGCATAACTCGGATTGGATTGCCCCGGCGTATAGCCTAAATCATAAGAAACAGGTGGTTCTTTGATGAAGGCTGACCAATCTGTGATGCCTGCTGTTCGCTCATTGTTGGTCTTCAATTCTTTTTCGATAAAGGCTTCAATATCGGCGACCACTTCTGCCGTTTTTTCCACTTTTGTACCCAAAGGCATATTGATGTCAACAGTCACCAAATTACGGTCACTATCAGGGAAAAATATAAATGGCAACAACGGAAATAGCATCAAAGACCCAATAAACATCAGGACAATCGTTCCAATAACGATAATTGGACGGCGCATAGCGAAATTTAGAACTTTAGAATAGTAAACCATTAATTTATCAAAAATAGACTTCTTTTCTGGTTTATCATCTGCTACTTTTTTCTTTTTAATTTTAATAAAAGCAACGCCCAACATCGTAATCACCGTCATGGCTAACAACCACGAACATAGCAGCGCGATTGTGATAACACTAAATAATGGGCCCATGATTTCACCCATCGAGTTTTCGGCTAAAAAGAAGGCTAAAAATGCTGCCGAAGTCGTCAACGAAGACACTAACAGCGGAATAATCAACTCCTGGCTTGCTTGTATCGCGGCGTCTTTTGCTTTCATGCCATCTTCAATCTTGCCCATAATGGTTTCCGAAACTACGATAGCGTTATCGACCAACATCCCCAATGCCATAATCAATGCCGCCAAAGTCACCTGATTCAGACCGATGCCGAAAAAACTCATCACTAATAATGTCATAATCATCGTCAATGGAATCAAACTGGCTACGATAAAACCCGTTCGCATTCCTAAAAATACCAACATGACTGCCAAAACAATCACGATAGATTCAATTACATTAACCACAAAACTTTGTACTTTTTTCTCTACATAATGGTCTTGCGAAGCTGTTCGGGAAAGCTGGATACCTACCGGTAATTCATTGTTCCAATATGCAATACGTTTATCGACTTCTTCCCCCATTCTAATCAAGTTTTTGCCTTCTTTCAAGGCTACAGAAATCACCAAACCCTGCTTGCCATTGACTTTGACAATACGCGCCGTTGGGTCGGTATATTCGCGTCGAATGGTGGTAATGTCTCCTAATTCTACCGTCGTTCCTTTAACTGGGATTAACGTTTTTTTCAAATCTTCTACATTGTCGTAATTTCCAGTTGGTTCCAGTACGATTCTTTCATCTTCCAGGCTTACTTGTCCCCCCGAAAACACGATATTGGTTTCTGTAATAATTTTCTGTAATTGTCCAGCGGTCAAGCCAATTTTTGACAATTGTGCGTTGTCAAATTCTACGTAAACCGTCTCATCCTGAATACCCGCCACATCAATTTCAGACGCATCTTCCAACAACACCAAATCATCCTTAATTTTATCAGAAAATTGCTTCATATCATAATAAGAAAAACCATCGGCTTCCATTCCGACCATCACCCCGTAAACAACGCCCAAATCATCATCTTTTACACTTGGGCCGTAGCTTCCGGAAGGCATTTGATTTTGAATTGCTGAAATTTTTCGCCGTAATTTATCCCAGGTCGGCTGTAATTCCTCTTCCGTCACATCGTCATTTAAGGTCACATGAACAATTGAAATCCCCGTTCGTGATTCACTCGTCACATCTTTTAAATTGGATAATTCCTGTACTACTTTTTCCACTTTTTCCGTAATTAATTCCTCCACTCGCTGTGGAGATGCCCCCGGAAATTGGGTCACTACCGCGCACACCCGTACGGTATAAGGCGGCATCGCGTCTCTGGACAAATTGCCATATGCAATTATCCCTGCGCCTATCATCATCAGCACCAACATGATGACGATTCTATTGCTATCTAAAGCTGTTTTAGTTAAGTTCATTGTTTTATGATTGAGAAGGTCGGTGTCAGAATTTAGCTGATACTTTACTCCGAATTTTTGAAAAAGAAATGTCTATTGGTCTCCTTCCTGTCCTGTCATCAACTTCACTTCCATCCCATCCAACAACGCCCGCAAACCTGCCGTAGCGACCAATTGTCCTTCTTTCAAACCACTTTTTACGACGAAGCCATCCGGTAAAATATCGCCAATTTCTACTGTCGTCTTTTTGACTTTATAATTCGCACTATCCTTTTCCAAAACAAAGGCGTAAGTACTTTTACCAACTTGTCCGATCGCTGCTGTTGGTGCAACCAGTTTGTTAGCATTTGCTTTTACAATCGCTTGCGAAAACGTTACATTTGTTGCCATGCCTGGGCGCATTTGAGCCGTAGGTTTATCAATTTGAATGGTTACCGGGTAAGTAGATGCTTGCCCGGATGCGTAACCTACTTCCGTAATCGTTCCCTTGAACGTTTTATCTGGAAATGCAGAAAAGGAAATGTTTACTTTTTGCTTTCTTTTGATTTGATCAATAATAGACTCCGGAACATTGACCGCCACTTCGGGCTTGCTTTCTGCACTCAATGTTACCAACGGTTTGCCAGGACTAACTATCTCATTTTCTGCAACAAAAACGGCTGTGATAATACCGGTGAAAGGAGCAACCAACTTCGCATAACGAACTTGATTGTTAGCAGCTTGCGACTGTTTTTGAGCAGCAGTTACCTGTGCCAATGTTGCTTCGTAAGCCGATTGTGCACTTTCATAAGTAGCTTTTGCTTGCTCGTATTCACTTAAAGGAACACTGTTGTTTTCATACAATTTTTCGACACGTTCATAATTTGACTTAGCGGTAATTTCGTTGGATTGTGCCGAATTAATTTGTGATTCCGCTTTTTTCAAATTAGCTAATGACTGGTCATAAGTCACGGTATAATCTGTTGCATCAATGCGCGCAATCACCTGCCCTTTCTTGACTTTATCGCCAATTTTTAAATCAAAAGAATTGATACTGCCAGCTACTTTAAAACTTAGATTGGCCACGTTACTGGACTGTGATGTCCCTGCAAAAGTATTGGTCGTTGCTGCGCCCGATTTCATGATTTTTCCGTAACGAACAGGACGAATTTTCTTTTCTACCTTAGGTGCTGTTTTTTCGCAAGCCGTGAAAAGAAATAGGATACTTATGATTAAAATTTGATATTTCATTGTTGATATTTTTTGAATTTTATTGACTCCCGACTTCGAAAAAGGAGTACAGCTGTTTTTTTTTCTTAAAACAGCGGAAGAAAATAAAGGTGTTTTTCAGTAAATAATTGTTAACCTTGGATGCCCTCATGGGCTGGGAGTTGTTGCCTATTTACTCGCCATATACTGCGCCATTCTATCCATAAATCCACTCCGTTCCTGTGGCGTAGCCAGGTTGTAATAAAAGCCAATAGAACGTTCTAATTCGATGACATCTAACAAAAATTGGTAGCCTGCATTAGCTGCACCGATTTCTGTTTGAATTTTGGCATTTTGTGCATCAATTAAGGTGGTCACGTTTGCCAACCCTTGTGAGTAAGCATCTTGTACGATGTTAAAATTTTCTGTGGCAGCTTTGGTCGCTACTTTAAATTGCTGAACACTGTACCCCGACGCACT
This sequence comes from uncultured Saprospiraceae bacterium, assembly GCA_964595615.1. Taxonomy (GTDB): domain Bacteria; phylum Bacteroidota; class Bacteroidia; order Chitinophagales; family Saprospiraceae; genus JAHDCG01. The sequence continues at coordinate 2,940 of CAZQTE010000243.1, read as the reverse complement.
TACTTCCTGCAAAGTTGCCCGTACCCGCAATTCAAACTGATTTTCTGCATCCGCTAACTGACCTTCCGTTTGCATGATATTTAGCTTCGCTTGTTGCTTATTGATATTCCGTTGTCCACCTTGCAAAATCGGAAAGGCAACACCTAATCCTACATTCCAACCGGGCTCAACATCTGGCACTGTTCCCGTCAACACATTAGGGGAAACATCCCATCGTTTTAGGGTATAATCCCAATTGCCAGACACCCCGGCGGTAGGCATAAAAAATGCTCGTTCTCTTGATTTCAACAGCCGTTCTTGTGATTGTAAACCGTAATTAATTTCCCGTAAAGTCGGTAAATTATTCATCGCTTCTTCCACCAAAAAATCTGCTAATTTGTTTAATTCTGCTTCATTTTTAATAGAGTACATCAGGCGACCGCCGTTAGCCATTAAAAAATTATCTTCTGCAGAAATATCTTCTGCCAAAAAGGCTTCACTAATATTTTGATTTAAAATTTGGTTGAGGTTATATTTCGCTTGCTGCAATTGTGCCTGGGCATCATTTAAATCAATTTTATCCAATGCCAACTCAGTTGTCCAACGATTTAAGTCCGTTGCACCAGAGTAACCTACTTCGTCTTTTGCTTTTGAAATGTCTAAATTATCTTTTGTTACTGCCACGTTTGAGGCTTGAATGTCCATAAAAGCCCGGGCTTGCAACACGGCTAAATAAGACTGCGCTGCTTCCAGAACTACATCCATTTGTGTCGCCTCCAAGCCTGACTCTGCACCTTTGGTCAATAACTTTTGAATGGCAATATTTGCTAAGGCAGGTTCAGAATAAACCAGTTGTGACAACGAACTGCTTGCCAACCAATTCAAACGACCTTTGGTACCAAATGAATTATTGGCTGTATTTTCATCCAAAAGAGCCAGTGAAGTATTGACACCCAATTGTGGCAAATATTCCGATTGGGCTAAGGCTACTTCGGTTTGCGCCAATTTTGGGTCAACTTGTGCTACTTTCAAACTTAAATTTCTATCCAACGCTTCCATTATCGTCGTTTTCAAACTCAAACTTCGGTCGGTATTGTCATCAATAGCGTTCAATAAAGTGGCTTCTGAAGCCAAGTCCCAATCTGGATAAATACCTGTTTTTCGAGCGGTATTCATATTGATGACCACATTGTCGCTATAGGTGACGATAGATACAGGTAAGTCCGACGGGTTGATGCCATCCGTAATTATTTTAGAAACATTCAACGCTATACGGCGAGGCAATTTGTTTAGATTGGGTTCAGATTCGTACCCAACCAATGCGCCTTGTTTGACCATTATTTCCCCCATTAATGCAACGGAAGGCAACTTTTTGTCTGCCAAATTGGCAAATAGAGTAGGGTAATCTTCGTTGCTAAATGTTTTGGTCAATGGCAAAACGTAAACTGCATCAACGTCACTTGAAATCGAATTGATATTGGTCGATGCAGGAAGAATGGTAATACCAGCGTCTAATTCTTTGACGGCATTTTTAAATAATTCATTAATTTTCGGGAAAAAATTGTCTGCATCATTTTCGGCGATAATGCCAATATTTTTGAATTGGTAAATGCTGTGCAAAAGTTCTAAATCTTTCTTAAAAGAAAAAGGCGATTGCACATAGGCAAAGTTGTTAATTCCCGATGTACCGGCGTTGGTCATCGGTACATTTTGTAATTCATGGTCAATAATCAGCGAGGCAATCGCTGGTTTTGAAAAGTTTTTTTGTTGCGACAAGACGGCAGAAGGCTGAGTGCCAATGGCAATGACCAAATCCACGTTATTGTCTGCGAAGGCTGCGGCGAATAGATTGTGCAGTTCTGTTGGTTCGCATTTGCATTTTTTGGAATCATAAACAACCGTGCGTCGATTGAGCATCAGGCTGTTTATTTCGGTTTTTGTCTGGTTCTCAAACTGGGTCAATAACCCTGCTGGACCGTCCATCTCCGAAATGATGGTGATGTTTAAAGTCTCTAAATTTTGCGCGTTGGCTGAAAACGCAGCGAAGAAGAGTAAAAGGAGACTCTTTAGAATTTTCGACATTTTTCGTTATTTAATGTGTTTGTTAATAAGGCTTTTAGGTAATTAATCCCTGGTCTGTATCAAAAGGTATCTGCTTTTTCTGACCTTTCGATACAGCCCCAAGATTAATAAGTCAAAGATTACTTCGTCCCCATCAACGCAACTACTGGTGGCGCGCCTTTCCAGTCATCTTTGCTGAATTTGAAAGTTATCTTTGCAACTGTTCTTTTATCACCATTCAAATCAAATGCTTCGGTGGACGTGTTCGCAGACATTTTTTTACGAACCGTCATATCTTGTGCAGAACCATCAGTGAAAGTCAGGGTGATTTTTCCCATAAAAAGGTTCGTGTTTCGTACTTCCAATCGCACTTTTCGGTACTTCGCAGATTTGTCAGAGACGAGGATTTCGCCTACACCTACATCCATTTGTTTGCGACCTACTTTTTCTGCTTTGACGTCTGATTGCTTGAGGGTGACTAGACCCATAACTTCCCACTTGTCTCCGATGCAAGTGGTTTCTGATGGAATGATTGGATTAGTATTTGTCGTGGCTGACAAATTAAAACTAAGGGTAATCAATAAAACAGTAATGATTTGAAATGCTTTTGAAAAGTTCATAATTAAAAAGTTTTTTTGACATTTTGAAAGCTGTAAAAAAAGTAGCTTTAGAATTTTTAAAAACCAGTACCTTATCTAATGAAGAGTGCAAATTGTTGATTTGCAGTTTTTTAAAAAATTAGGCAGTTGTCATTTGATTAAATGAAAACATGGTTTTATCGACTCTGCAACTACTAATTTTACAGAAAAAAAATGTCGAATTATTTAATAGATTTTGATGTTAAGTACAGTGTAACAAAAGTTTTTTTGACTTATCAGGAGGGAGAAAATTGCAAATTTT
>CAZQTE010000242.1:0-9044 GCA_964595615.1 uncultured Saprospiraceae bacterium | reverse complement strand
TAACTTTTTATTTCATATTATTTGAAATTATTCAATGCTTTTTTATCTTTGCTCTCAAAGGAACGATACCTAGTTTATTAAGCTAAGTAAATCCGTTTTGAACAGTTATTATTCCGTGTTAGATATTGACAATTTTATAATTCCCAAATCAATAAATGAATACAGCCCAAAGCTGTACTAAATAAACTATCTTAATTTTTAGCTTACCGCTTTTAGATTTTACTACACTAGTCATACTGCTCTTTTTACAAAAAAAACATACAAGATTTCAGGATATTAGAATGCCCTGAATCTTCATAAATCAAAATAGATTTACTCTTTTTTGATTATGCTTCTGCGTACACTAAGTTGTGTTTTTCGCACAATAAGACACTATATATTATACTCTCTCTACCCCCTTTAAAAAATACAAAACCAGGTATGGGAAGAGGTATTTTTTTAACTAAGAGCTTTGATTGACTGTAACTCAAAAAATAATTGTATTGCGAATGATTCTCAATACAATTTTACACATTTAAGCTACAATTAAACAAGTTCTACTCAATTTTTTACAATGTTTAACCACTTACTTAAATTTTGCGGACTTATTGTTTCGCTACTTTTCTTATCAAATTCAGTTCTTGCTCAGAATATCGAATGCCGTCAACCAGTTAGCACTGTAGTAACACCAGGTGAATGTGCTGCACTCGATTTAGAAGTACTACCACCTTTTACACTTAACGATGTCTACGACCTAGATAACACCGTATTCACAAGAATACCTGCTGGTAATGATTTTCCAGTTGGCACAACAACTTTGATGTGGACTGTTTCTGACGGTGTAAATACAGAAATGTGCGAGTCTATCGTCATAATTGAAGATGATGAGTTACCTGTTGTTGGTCCATGCACCACTGAATTTGCTCTTACTAATGAAGATGATTGTTTAGCCGATGTTGTCATTGACCCTGTTATTTCAGACAATTGTGGTGTAGTTTCTGTTACAGGTTTAGGAAATTTCTCAATGGCTCCTGGCTTATATGAGCATCCAGTAACGGTCACAGATGTTAATGGAAATGTAAAAGTCCACATTATTACAATTCAAGTACATGATGATTTTGGTCCTGAATTCACTAACTGTCCTGAAGAACCAATTAGCGCTATTGCAGGTCCTAATGGAACAGCGAGTTATCCTCAAGCGGCACCAACTGCAACTGATAATTGTGGAGCACCAACTATCACAAGTTTTATTCCTGAAGGCGGTTTGCCAATTGGCGAAAATACGGTAGCATTTACTGCAAACGATGAATATGGAAACTGGGTAGAATGTGAAGTTACTGTCAATGTTTCTAACGGAATTACAGCTCAACATCCAGAAAGCGCAATCGAATCTTCTTTAGGAGAAGATGAGACTTCACAAATTGTTTCATGGAATGCTTTAAATGCATCTACTTTTTGTGAGCTGTGTGAAACGACAACTCTTGAAGGTTTCCGTTATGTAGGAACTTACTGGGGACACCAATATTTCCTAGCTAATGAAGTTTCTTTAACTCGTGAAGATGCACAATTATTAGCAGAAGGTTACGATGCTCATTTAGCAGTAATTAATGATGCTGCTGAAAATGCTTATTTGACAGAGGCTTTGGATGAAGATGTAAGAAGTGCTTGGATTGGTTTAATGCCTGAATACCAAAACGAAACTTGGACTTTTGCTTGGGATAATGGTGATGCAACTGCTTTTTCTGCTTTAAACATTGATGAAGTAAACGAGAATACACGTATTATTTTAACAGGTGACGGTACATGGGAAGCTGCAACAGATGAGGAAGACAAGTATTTCTTAATTGAAAGACCTTGTGTAAATATCACGCAAACAGGTCCAATTTATCAAGAAGAAGCGGAGGAAGACGAACTTGCAGTTCCTGGCGTTTTATTACGTTCAGGCGACGCTTGGCCACAAGGAGATTATGAAGTTACTTATGAAATGACGGATATGTGTGGAAATGAATCTACTATAGATTTCCCTGTTGTAGTCGGTGGTGAAACTGCTGAATACTGTACATCTGTAGGAACGGACAATGGTATTTGGATTGAAAAAGTTGTATTTCATAATTTAGTTAGTGAAACTGAAAGCAATGATGGTTATGCTGATTATACTGAAGAAAACTTAACAATGAACATCGGTGACGGTGTTATCATGTTAAATCTAAAAGCTGGTGGCAACGAGGCTGAAAATATGCTTTACTGGAGAGTTTACTTGGATAGAAATAATGACGGTGATTTCTTTGATGCATCAGAGATGATTTTCGAAATGGCTTCTGCTTCTGAAATCCAAGAAAACTTAACATTACCTGTAGCTTCTTTAGATGAAGCAAGAATGCGTGTTGTTGTTTCTCGTTACGGCTTTTCTGAGCCTTGTGGTGACACTTATGTAGGAGAAATTGAAGATTACAAGTTCACTCTTCTAACTCCAGAGGATTATGAGCGTGAAATGTTAGACGTAGAAGTAGCGGTTTATCCTAATCCTGCAAATTCTAATGTTAATCTTGATTTGACTAACTATGACGAGCAAAATGTAACTGTTCAGATTTTTGATAATCTAGGAAAATTACATTTATCTCAAGTAACTGATAATTTCTTGGACGGACAGATGAACTTAGATTTAACAAGCTTATCAAACGGTTTTTACTATATTTTGATATCTGCGGAAGGTAGAAATAATGTAATTACTAGCTTGGTTGTGAATAAATCTGCTAGTTGGACTTCTCAGAAATAATTTTATGGTTTCTCTGAGAAATCCCGTGATAGGATTTTTCAAAAAAAACAGTATTCATAGACGGACTTGGCACTTGCCAAGTCCGTTTTGTTTCGTCGTTACTTAAGATTTAGTTCCAAAAACTGTGGGCTTCTCAATAAAAATAATTTTAACAAGAGGAATGACAAACAGTAAACGAAGACAAATATAAATTTCAGGCGCCATTCCTATAAAAACATTCAACAGAATTCCCTTTCCAAAACTATTGTCCAGTTGCATATCTGGAATACCTGCCTTTATCACTTCAATTATAAATAAAGTCAAATACAGACCAACTAATAGCCAGTTTAAGGATACATTTCGCCAATCATAGTTCTGTTTGATTACAAAAAACAATAAGGCTGTTAATCCACATATTTGTGCATGGAAACTACTCGATATAATTGACAATCCTCCTATACAAAAGACGAAAAAGAGTAGGGCATTACCTACATCAGAGAGATTCGTCATACGTATAGCGTCCTCATATTTGTAACGAACAATATTCTTGTTTTTCATAATTTTAGGTTTTAGGTGAAATAAATAACTTTCTCTAAAATCAGCTAATTATGAAGAAAACCCACTAATTTCTCGACAAAACCAAAGAAAAACACGAGGAATAGACTTTATTCCAGAATATTATCATACAAACTTTACAAATAATTCAAATGTGAAAAGGTAGATTCAAATAAACAACTGTTATCTTTGCGCTTGAAAGAAATATTTTCTTCTAAGTAACGACGAAATAATAACTCCGTCATTTGGAGAGTGTATAATTTTTTTCAGTTTTTGCTTCAAAGCGCGATAATTGTTGATACGCTGCCTGCCCCGTGCCGAAGGTCGGGGAGCGATTTGAAGTGAAAAATGGAAAAATTATTCTCAATAGCTATCGAGACCAATTTGTCGTACTTGTTCTCTCATCGTTACTAAAAATGTTAACCAAATCAAAGATGAAAAGAATTTACCTAACACTGTTAGCGCTTTGCCTTTGTGTTTCAGCAATTTTTGCTCAAACAACAGTAACCGTTCAAAGCAATACTTTTACTCCCCAAGACCTTACGATAAATGTCGGAGAAACTGTCCTTTTTGACAATATCAACGGCTTTCATAATGTTGACGGAACTCAAACAACTTTTCCTTCGAATCCAGAAAGTTTTGGGAATGGAGCTGCAGCTTCTGCACCATGGAATTACGAACATACTTTCACAGTTGCAGGGACTTACGACTATAACTGTACACCGCATGCGGGCTTAGGTATGGTTGGAACAATTACAGTAGTAGGTGGAGCAACAGATAATGTTGTTATCACTGAGATCATGTACAATCCACCAGAAAGTGGTACAGACTCACTAGAATATATCGAAATTTACAACAATGGTTCAGATGCTGTTGATTTAGAAGGTTGGTCATTATCTGGCGCGACTTTCACTTTCCCAGCGGTAACTATTAATGCTGGTGCATATTTAGTTACTTGTGTAAATAGTAGTGCTCTATCAACGGTACTCGGCATAAATACTGACTTGCAATGGGAGTCTGGTGGATTATCTAACGGAGGTGAAACTCTTCAATTAATCAACGCAACAGGTGTTGTTGTTGATGAAGTAACTTATGATGACGGAGGTGATTGGCCAACTTCCCCAGATGGTAATGGCAGTTCTTTAGTTCTTTGTGACCCAAGTTCTGATAACAGTGTCGGAACAAGCTGGTTAGCTGCATCTACAGCAACAGGAGCACTTATCGAGGGTACTGAAATTTTCGCTAATCCAGGTGCAGCGTCTGGCTGTCCAAATGGTCCAGTCGTAGGATTTGGGAACTCTGGATTTTCTACAATAGAAGCAGACACTGAAATAGCTGTAGATATTTCTATTAGCTTAGGAAATGCAAACCCAACTGCGGTTAATGTTGCAGTATCAGGAAGCTCTACTGCTACTATCGGTCTTGATTTTAACTTTGTATTAGAAACAATCACTTTTGCTGCTGGAGTTGCTAATGAAACTCAACAAGTAATCATCAATGTTTTAGATGACCTTATGCCAGAGGACACCGAAACTGTTACTTTAGAATTAGTAAGTGTTACAAATGGTGCTGTCTTAGGTACATCAACATTCACTCTTGAAATCGAAGATAACGATACTGAAATTGAGTACACAGAATTAACTATTGGCGAAGCAACTGAAATAGATGCTGATGGTGTAGGAACAATGGTAGGTACTTTAGCTCAAGTTCAAGGTGTTGTTTATGGTGTGAATATGCGCCCTGCTGGCTTACAGTTTACTATCATTGATGAAAATAACGACGGTATTGGTTTGTTCTTCAATTCTGGTGACTTAGGTTATACAGTAAATGAAGGAGATGAAGTAATTATTCAAGGTACAATCGCCCAATTCAACGGTTTACTACAAATGAATCCTGATGCGGTAACTTTTGTAAGTGCTGGAAATGCTCTTTTTGACCCAACAGTCATAACTGAATATTCAGAAGCAATGGAGTCTCAATTGGTTCGCTTGGAAGATGTGTCTTTAGTTGATGCAAATGATTGGACAGGTGCTGGTTCTGGTTTCAATGTAGATGTAACTGACGGTACAAATACTTATGTAGTTCGTATTGATGCGGATGTTGATTTGTATGGAATGGCTGCACCAACAGGTACATTTAATGTTACAGGTATTGGTGGACAATTTGACAATTCTGCTCCATTTGATGCAGGTTACCAATTATTGCCTCGTTATGTAGCAGATATCGACCCTTACAATGAAATGCCACCAGTTGAGCCAACTTACCCTGAATATGATATAGTAGAGGTAACAGGTCAAAATGCTGACGGTGTTGCAGATTCCTTGAATACAACTTGTACTTTGACAGGTGTTGTTCAAAGTATCGATTACCGTGGTGGTGATGGTGTTCAGTTCTTTATGAATGACGGAACAGATGGTATCGCAGTTTTCTCTACTGATATTGCTTACTATGAAGTAACAGCAGGTGATGAAGTTACTATGGAAGGTTCTATTGGACAGTTTAATGGTTTGACTCAAATTTATCCTGATACGATTATTTTGAATTCGGGAGGAAATGCTACAGAGTTTGTAGATGGTGTTTTTGCATTAGGAGAAGACACAGAGTCTGAATTTGTTGGAATCGAAGTTACATTTAATGATATTACCCAGTGGATACCTGATGGCTCTGGCTTTAACATGGACGCAACAGTACAAAATTCGGGAGATCAAATCATTATTAGAGTTGATAACGACTCAGAATTTTTTGCAATGCCAAATTCTCCTGTAGGAGCTGGTGAAGTTATTATTGCTACTGGTTTTGGGAGTCAATTTGACTTTGATGCACCCTTTTTAGAAGGATACCAATTATTATTAGTAGGTTTTGCGGGCAGTATTAACACAAACGACCCAACTCTCTCAGAAAAAATCAATATCTTCCCTAATCCTGCACAAGACATCTTGAATGTAGAAACTGGTGATGTAGTTTTAGACAATATCCGCATTACAAATATGTTGGGTCAAACGGTTTTGGATGTAAACAGTCCAGCTAATCGTTTGAATATCAATAATTTGCCAGCAGGTATTTACACGGTGACTTTCACTACGGAAGACCGTTTTTACTCTGAGCAATTGATTAAAAAGTAAATCCATAAATCAGCTTTCCATGCTGATAGAGATTTAACAAAAGGCGCAGCTTTCACACGAAGGCTGCGCTTTTTTTCATAAAGATTGAAAAATCACTTACATTGCAGTCGAAGATTGATTTAGTTTAACATCCAATATCAAATATGTCATTAACGATAATACTTGTAGTCGTCACAGCCTTGATTTCTTATCAAGCCGTTCAAAATCCAGCCCTTTACGAAAAACTTGTTTTTAAACCGTATAACATCAAAAGAACAGGGGAGTGGCACCGTTTTTTGACCTCTGGATTTATTCATTCGCGTCAGTCTTGGATTCATCTAATGGTGAATATGTATGTCTTATATCAGATTGGAGAAATGGTTGAAATGTATTTTGGTGGTTCTTTTGGCGAGGCGACAGGTAGAATAGCCTACTTTTTTCTATACATAAGTGCAATTATTTGTTCTTCGATACCTTCTTATATCAAACATCAAGACAATCCAGGATATGGAGCTGTAGGCGCTTCAGGAGCAACCTCTGCTTTGGTTTTCGCATTTATTTTGTTCCAGCCTTGGGCTTGGTTTATCTTTCCACCTTTACCAGGAGTCTTATTAGGAGTTGGATATGTTTGGTATTCTAGCTATATGAGTAAACGAAATATGGACAATATAGGACATGATGCCCACATGTATGGTGCTATTTACGGACTATTGTGCACTTTAGCTCTTGCATTTGCATTAAATCCCAAGGTGATTGAATATATTCGTGATGCATTTTTGGAAGGGCCAACGCCGCCACCCTTTTTCTAATAGCTAATTTGACATTTTCTAAAATTAAAAAAATGAAAAAAAGTATACTCTTATTCTCTCTTTCCCTAATTTGTTCTCTTGTATTTGCACAAAATAGTCAAGACCTATTCCCTTGCGGAAGCGCAACTGCAAAATTACCTTGGCTCAAAAAATACCAAGAGAATCCAGCAGAATATGATACTAAAGACAATGAAATCCTCTATGTCCCTTTGACTATTCATATTTTGGGTTCTAACTCTGGAGGTGGTTATTTTCCAAAAAGAAGTGTAATTGATGCGCTTTGTACTTTAAATGAAGATTTCGTTGATACAGAATTGTATTTTTATGTCGAAGGAGAATTTAACTATATCAATAATTCCCTTTGGAATAATCATGACTCTGTTCCGCAAGGATATGAAATGATGGCAGCCAATAACATAGAGAATACTATCAATTGTTATTTTTTGACTGACCCGGCTGGTAATTGTGGTTATAATTTGCCTTATGCAGGTATGGCTATGGCTAAGTCTTGCGCAGGCCCTGATGACCACACTTGGGCACACGAAATGGGGCATCAACTTGCTCTACCACACCCATTTTTAGGTTGGGAAGGGGGCGTTAGTTATGACGGAAGTATAAGTCCTAATTATGGTTCTCCAGCTCCTGATACGGTCTTGTATGACTATACTTATTTCCAACCAGACATGTTGTATCTCTATGCAGATACGATTATCATCGATACAACTGCAGTAGAAAAAATGGATGGTTCAAATTGTTCTCATGCAGCAGACGGTTTTTGTGATACTGCTCCAGACTATTTAAATTATCGCTGGAATTGTAATGATGATGCCATGAGTACCGTTACACAATTAGACCCTGACGGTGTACCTTTCCAATCTGACGGAACACTAATTATGTCTTATGCATTTGATGCTTGTAGTTATCGTTTTTCTCCAGAGCAAACGGCTGCAATGCGTGCAAATCTCATCGATACACGCCCTGAATTATTGGAAAATCAAACACCAGGTCTAGAACCAAGTGAGCTTGTTTTGGTTTCTCCTATCAATGGTGAAGATGCACATTATCAGAATACAATTTTAGATTGGGAAGACTCAGAAAATGCAATTAACTACCTCGTCGAATTAGAAATTTTAATCGGTAGCTCCTCTATTACTATTACGAATATTGAAACTACGGAATCACAAATCACTCTAGAAAATGACTTGTCTGTTGGTTCGACTTATCGTTACACAGTACGCACTTACAACAACTATCATTTTTGTGATGATTATGTAGCTGTAGGAGAATTTGTTGCTGCTGATGTTAGCAGTACCCAAAACATTTCTGGTCTTAAGTCTTTTTCTGTCCGTCCAAATATCTTAAATGCAGGTTCATCTCAGATATTTGTGAATGCGACATTTGATACTGCCAAGGAATTAGAATGGTCTTTGACGGATATTACAGGTAAAAAACTGAACGCTGGTCAATTTTCAAATAGTTCAACTATCAATCAATCTATTGAGATGAATAACTTATCAGCAGGCGTTTATTTCTTTGGTATTGGTGATGAGACAGGAGTGGCTTATGAGAAGATTGTCGTCCAATGATATATTAACTCTTTCAGCGTTCCTTAGGATTAAGAAAGGCATTACGATTGAGTTCGTAATGCCTTTTTTATATTTTCTTGGTGTCAGTAGGCAAAAAAAAGAGGCAAACGAAAAAGGGATTTAGTCAGGTAAGTATCCATTTCGTATGCCTCTAAGAGAGAAAAACTAACTACACTCAAGAGATCTTATTTTTCTTTGGTTTTTTGAATGTTTGTATTGATTAAAAGCATTTACACTGTAGATGTTCAGTCTAGAATAG
>CAZQTE010000241.1:0-9045 GCA_964595615.1 uncultured Saprospiraceae bacterium | reverse complement strand
TGAGGAAAATTTGACCTGTCCAGATGACGGACTTATTGTTTTGTCGTTACTTAGAAAGGAATAATACAAACAAAACGAATCCTACCTTTTGTTCGCCGCCCAAAGACCTTTTTTCTCCAGAAATTACTTAGTTTTGCCGGTGAAGAGGTGTCAGGAGCGAGGTGTCAGGAGTCAGGCTGTGTGGGACTAAGTCAACACTGCCTGACTCCTGCTTGTCCGTATGGAAAGCCCTGACCCCTAAATAAGAGAAGACGCGTAACCTTTACAACTCTTCAACTTTACAACTCTTACAACCTTTAAAAAATGACAGGAGTAATCGGCTCAGGAAGTTTTGGGACAGCAATAGCGAATTTGATAGCAACCAATGAACCGGTTTTGCTCTACAGTCGTAATGCAGAACTCGTTGACAAAATCAACACAACGCATCAGCATTTAGGTGTCGATTTGCATGATAATATATTGGCAGTCAATTCATTGCAAGAAGTTGCAGAGAAATGTAATGTGCTTTTTCCAGTCGTACCGTCAGGTAGTTTTCGGTCGATGATGCAGGATTTATCACCGCATCTACACCCTTATCATTTACTGATACATGGTACAAAAGGCTTTGATATTAAAGAACCTGCGGAAGGCGAAAAAATTAGTCGAAAGCACATCCGTACGATGTCAGAGGTCATACAAGAAGAGTCTGTGGTGGTGCGGATAGGATGTCTTTCAGGACCTAATCTGGCTAAAGAAATCATGGACGGACAGCCGACGGCAACAGTAATTGCCAGTCATTTTAAAGAAGTGGTGGAGCGCGGAAAAACGGCATTGAATAGTCGCAAATTTCAAGTTTTTGGTTCAGCGGAGCTTTTGGGGGCAGAATTGGCGGGTGCTTTGAAAAATTCAATTGCCCTTGGTTCTGGTATTTTGGGAGGTCTTGGAATGGGAAAAAATATTCAAGCTTTATTGATAACGCGTGGATTGAATGAGATGATTAGTTTTGGTAAAGCAATGGGCACGACGCCGCGTGCATTCGTAGGTACGGCAGGAATTGGTGACTTGATTTGTACTGCAACCTCAGAAGATAGCCGCAATTTTACCTTCGGAAAACGAATGGGAAAGGGAGAAACGATTGATGCCATTAAAGCAAGTATGCCCGAATTAGCGGAAGGTTTACGCACTATAAAAATCGCAAAAGAATTAGCTGACCACTATAAATTGCATGTTCCTATTACCCAAATGCTGTATCGTGTGCTGTATGAGGATTTAAAAATTGAGACAGCCATTGAGTTTTTGATGCGTTATCCTTATGATGTGGATGTGGACTTTTTGTAAAATATGAGATTGTCAACTTTACACTCATGAAAAATGCCTTCTTTCTTCTCTTGCTCTGTTTTGCCAGCTCTCTCTTCGCTCAAGAAGAAGAAAAGAAGGGCAAACACTATTTTCATATCGACTATGGACTTAATCAGCAGTCCATTTTAGAGCAACGTTTCAGTGCGCTTCCTTTAAATTTTACTGGTTTTAATACACGCTTGGCTTATAGTTGGGAAAATGAAAAGTCTCTACAAGAAATTGCGACAGATTTTTCTAAAACGACCACCAGAGGTAAGGTTTCCTTGCTATTTAACGTCCTAAATCCAGAAGTGAAATACACAAATTGGCGATTACGAAAGGATAAATTCTTGTATTTTGGTGGCTATTGGGATGTCGGTTCAGTTCTCCACTTTGTGGACGGCAATTGGCGCGGTGAGAACAATATTTCTTACACTATTTGGTCTTCATTGGGCGTATCTGCCTTATTCCGCAAAGAAATCAATATCTCAAATCGCCAGTTTTTATTGAAGGCTGAAGCTTCATTGCCTTTGCTTGCTTACAGTATTCGACCTGCATTTGGCATACAATATCCTGAGAATTTTTTGCAAGACGGTGTGTTTGATTTTAAACGCGAAGGTTTGGGAGGCTATATTATTAGAGGTGGAAAATTAAGAACTGTCAATGCTTTTCAAAATGTGAAACTGAAGACGAGTTTAGCACTCCCTCTTACCGCAAAAAAACATCAAGTCGGCTTTGATTATCAATGGAGTTTTCTCTACGCTAAAGGCGAAAAATCAATTTCTTACGCCCAACATCATTTAACCCTCTTCTTAAAAGCTCGCTTATGAAACTGCCAATTTTTATCCTCGGAATAATGACGCTCTGTTTTCTTGGCTGTGAGAAGGCGTTCATTTCCTCCCCAGATGTTACGCCTCAGTTGGTTTTTGATGAAATGTGGCGAGAATTGGATGAAAACTACTCTTATTTTGAACTGAAATCAGTCAATTGGGATAGTGTATATAATGTATATGCACCGCAAATTGAGTCTGACATGTCAGATGAAGCCTTATTTAATGTCTGTTTAGCGATGTTAGAAGAACTGCGAGACGGACATAATTCTCTTTTCTCTCCGAATACTGGTGATATTCGTTTTCCTTATGAAGCAGGCTATCCTATCTTTTTTGATTTAGAAATCATCAAATCTGAATATTTAGCAAATGAGTTTAATGAAGTCGGTAATTATACCTATGCCATGTTGGAAAATGACATTGCTTACGTTCATTTTAAAGACTTTCAAAAAGCGCGTGATATTTCAGAAGTCATGAGTTTTGTAAATGAGAATGCTGCACAAGGTTTAATCTTTGATATCCGAAATAATGGTGGTGGATTAGGACAAGATGCTGCTGACATCATTAGTTATTTTATAGACAGCCCGCAGACTGTTGGTTTTATAGTTGAAAAAACTGGACCTGCTCACGATGATTTTTCCGAGAAACTTTCCATAACTGCTGAACCTACCGATATATTTTTTGATAAACCCGTTCGTTTTCTCATGAATCGTGGGGCTTATTCTGCTTCAACTTATTTGGCTGCTATGATAAAAGACCTTCCACAAGTGAAAACTATAGGTCAGATTACTGGTGGCGGCGGTGGCGGTAATAGCTCTTTTTATTTGCCGAATGGCTGGGTTGTGACGATGTCCGTTAATAAATTTTTAGATGCTAATGCACAAGAAGTAGAAGAAGGAATTTTACCCGAAATTGAAATAATAAATGACTCTTTAGACCTCGTTAATCTCACCGATAAGATGCTGGAAAGAGCAATTGAGGAGTTTTGATAAACATTTTTAGAATAAGCACCAATCATCCACACATCGGAATTTAAAAATTTCTAATTTTTATATGTAGTTTAGCTTGCCCGTATGGGTGGATGATTTCGCCCAGATTTACAGCAATTTACAGCAAAAATCATCCACAAACTCCAAGATTTTTTTGCAAAAAATATTTCCGATGTGTGGATGATTAGCACGCAGTTATGGCATTAGTTGAATTGCAAAAGTTATTTTTCTGAAAAACTTTTCAAGAAAATTTAATTTATTTTTAAAATAAAATTCACAAAAAGAACATTTCTCAATATTGTACGTTGTCGCAAAATTTAATTTTGAAAAGAGTCTAATGTATGCTTGTTGACAAAATATAAAATTATAACATAGACAAACGTAATATTTTATGTCAAAGTTAACATTGCTTAATGTATCGCAACTCTATCTTTTTTAGCAATATTTAATCCTTTAAATGCCTTTCTAGCAAATAAAAATTAAAAAAAATGAAATTGACGTAGGGGGATAAAAGAAATCTTGTGTCTTCTATAATACAAACAATAAGCAAAGAAACGACCTTAAATTAACTCCCCCCAAGTCGAAGACAAATACATCGGCTAAAATTCTGAAAGCACCCGACTGAGAAAATATTTAATTAAGACCTCTACACAACCGCTAAACTTAAAGTATTCCATCTCCTAAAAACAGCGGCTACATACTACACATACACAACATCACTTGAGAAAACAAACACGTATTATTGTCTAATCACAATAATCGAATAGAAGCTGTGTGTGCTACATACAGTTTAATAAAATACAACTTACTGAATCTAAACTAAAAGTTCTACGAGGACAAGGCTTTACAAGTCATTTTATGATTAAAAAAGCCACAAACGCAACATCGATATGAAGAAGACAGTAACAATTGCCCATGATTTTTTTAGTACATTTCCATTATTTGATTGCTTATCTGATGAAGAAAGACAACGCCTGCAAGACATGGCTGAGCTACGTGTAAAGTCACGCTACAGCTTTATCTACTTACCAGACGAAGTCTCTGATACTATATTCTTTTTAGCAAAAGGCGCAATTAAAATTGGAACACATTCTATCGAAGGGAAAGAAGTGATTAAGTCACTCATTCACCCACAAGCGATGTTTGGCGAGTTAGGACTTATCGGTGAAACACACCGTCAAGATTTCGGACAAGCATTGAAGGAAGAAGTACACGTATTCGCAGTAAAAGTAGAAGACTTTAAGCGTTTGATGCGTTCTAACTTCACACTTTGCGACCGTGTTATGTCTTTATTTGGCAACCGTTTGATGCGCGCAGAAAACAAATTGGAGAGTTTGATTTTCAAAGATGCACGTACTCGTATCGTAGAATTTATCGTAGATAGCGTCAATCAACGTGGGAAGCGTGTTGGCTACGAGATGCTTTTAAAGCATTCATTGACACACCAAGACATTGCAAATATCACTTGTACTTCTCGTCAGACGGTTACTTTGGTTTTAAATGAGTTGCGTAAGGACAACTTGATTTATTTCAACCGTGGTAAAATTTTAGTGCGTGATATGGCTAAGTTAGCGTAAAAAAGTTTTAATGGTTGGTAAGGTTTTAAAAGTTGTAATTTTAAAATCTTAGAAAAGCCGTCAGATTAATTTCTGGCGGCTTTTTTGCGCAGCAATAAAAAATAGTAACGAGTAAAACTAATCACAAAATCGTAATGTTTACAACCGTTACAACTAATTACAACCTTTATAACCTTTTATCTCGTGAATCCAGAAAAATTTAAACAATACATGGGCATTGTCCTACTCGGTGCTTTCATTTTTTCCGTCGGTTGGAAACTTAATGACAGCTTTGGAAATCGTCGCGATGGGGACGTTATCGTCTTCTTTCTATTTATTATCTTCCTTGCAATGCTTTTGGCCGTCAGAAGAATCCTTAGATATTGACAAAAAATTGAACATTCTATTAAACTAAGCTCAATTTATTGTGTTACCTTTGCACCACCTTAATAATGATTAGACTAAATCTAAATAGTGGTTTTTTTACTATATAGAAATCACCGAAAAAGAAAAGTGCAAAATGAGCCAAGACAACCGTCTTATATACTTAGATAATAACGCAACTACACCTTGTGACCCACGTGTCGTGGATGCAATGGTACCTTATTTCACACAGATGCCAGGTAACGCGGCAAGTCGTAACCACCCTTTCGGCTGGCAAGCAGAGGAGGCTGTAGATTACGCACGTGAACAAGTTGCTAACTTAATCAATGTTGACCCAAAAGAAATCATCTTTACATCTGGTGCAACGGAAGCGGACAACTTAGCATTGAAAGGTGTTTTTGAAATGTACGCTCGCAAGGGAAATCACATTATCACTGTAGAGACAGAGCACAAAGCAGTTTTAGATGCTTGTGATAAAATAGAAAAAATGGGTGGCTCAGTCACTTATTTAAAAGTAAAAGGCGACGGTCTTATCGACTTAGCTGAATTAGAAGCTGCAATCACTGATAAGACAATTCTTATCTCTGTAATGTATGCTAACAACGAAACAGGTGTCATCCAGCCGATGAAAGAAATCGGACAAATCTGTGAAAAACACGGCGTTTTGTTCTTCTCTGATGCTGTTCAAGCAGTCGGAAAAATTCCAGTAAATCCAAAAGAATTAGGTATTCACTTAATGGCTTTTACCGCACACAAAATGTACGGACCAAAAGGTGTAGGTGCATTATATGTAAATCGTAAAAAACCACGTGTGAAGGTAACTTCACAAATGGACGGCGGTGGACACGAGCGCGGTATGCGTTCTGGTACATTGAACGTTCCAGGTATCGTAGGTTTTGGTAAAGCTGCCGAAATTGCGAAAAACGAAATGGCACAAGATGCAGCACGTTTGAGCAAATTACGTGATAAATTAGAGTCAGCATTGACTTCAATCGAAGAAACAGTGATTAATGGTAACACGGAAAACCGTATGCCACACGTTTCAAATATTTCTTTCAAACACGTTGAGGGTGAGGGACTTATGATGACATTCAACCAAAATATTGGTTTGTCTTCAGGTTCAGCATGTACTTCTGCTTCATTAGAACCGTCTTACGTATTGAAAGCAATGGGCTTGGGCGACGACTTAGCTCACAGTTCTTTACGTATGTCTTTAGGACGTTTTACGAAAGAAGAAGATATTGACTACGCTGCAAAAGCAATCGAAGCAGGTGTACACCACATGCGCGATTTAAGTCCAATCTGGGAGATGTTTAAAGAAGGCATCGATTTGGACGCTGTGGAATGGTCGGAGCATTAAAATGTCTAATGTCGATTGTATAATGTCTAATAGTGGGACTTGTACGACTTTCGATATTATTACATTTTTTGTAAAAAGAACTAAATTTACTTTGAATTGTTTTACCTTTAAATAAAGCGATACAAAGCGAATAATAAAAATAAGATTAATCTTAGAATGTCCGAAATGTATTGAAAGTACGTCCTGAGACGAGATTATACAATAGACATTCTACAATATACATTTAAATATGGCATATTCAGAAAAATTATTGAACCACTTCAAGCACCCACAAAACGTGGGAACATTGGACAAAAGTTCAAATAAAGTAGGAACAGGATTAGTCGGTGCACCTGAGTGTGGTGACGTTATGCGTTTGCAAATCCAAGTAGATGACAACGGAAATATCGAGGACGCAAAGTTCAAGACATTTGGTTGTGGTTCTGCGATTGCATCTTCATCTTTGGCTACAGAGTGGTTAAAAGGAAAGTCTTTGGACGAAGCTTTGGCGATTGACAATATGGCAATTGTAGAAGAATTAGCATTACCACCAGTGAAAATTCACTGTTCAGTATTGGCTGAGGACGCTATCAAGTCAGCAATCAAAGATTACCAGAAGAAAAATGGTTTGGAAGTAGCGGAAGAAGCTGAACACCACCACCATTAGGAAAATATGAAGTATGAAATATGAAATATGAATGCTATGTTTAGTGTTTTTATTTTATCTGATTTTACTTTCAATAACAAGGAAGCACTCTTCGGAGTACTATCCAGAGTAGTAAGGCTTCGTGCCTTACTACAATTTTTTTAATTAGCGGTTTTGGTAGTAGTAGTTCTTTGCCTAACAACTTCCAACTACCAACCAACAACTAAATAAATATGCTTTTTGTAGCAGAATCTGCAAAGTCTAAAATAGAAGAAATCCGAAAGTCAGAAAATCTGACTCCAGACTACTTCGTGCGCGTCAGTGTAACGAGTGGTGGTTGTAGTGGATTGACCTATCAAATGGATTTTGACAACGAAACTCAACCCAACGACCAAGTCTTTGAAGACAAAGGCGAAAAAATCGTTACGGATTTGAAATCATTTCTTTATTTATGCAATACAACACTCGAATTTTCGGGTGGATTGAATGGTAAAGGATTCTATTTCAACAACCCGAATGCTGAACGCAGTTGTGGTTGTGGAGAAAGTTTTGCAGTATAAAAAAGTACCGGGAACTTTAGTTCCCAAGGTTAAAAACTCCTATTTAGTCATGAAGACTGAATAGGAGTTTTTTGATTCTATAAGAAGTTGAAAAAATCTGAAAAAGAAATAGAACATTAATTTTTTCCCTAACTCTCTGAAAATGAAGCTATAAGAACTCTTCCTATCTCAATTATTTTAGCTAATTTTAAATTATTTTCAAAATCCACCAACCAAACTAAATTCACCACTCGTTTTAAAAGCAAAAGGAAGAATTGAAAGTTAAAATTGTCAATAATCAATTCTCAAGACATTCTCAAAGCAAAGCATGGTTTACACCAAACACAGTACAGAAAAAGAACTCATAGAGGGTTGCCGCCGACAAGACAAGTCTGCTCAACGCTACCTCTATGCGCGCTTTTACGGTCGGATGTTGGTGATTTGTCTGCGATATACCTCAGACAAAGAACAAGCCCAAGACGTACTCAATCGTGCTTTCCTCAAAGTTTTCAATAAAGTCATAGACTACAAACCAACAGGCTCATTTAGTGGCTGGGTAGCGAGAATAGTTTTTAATACTTCGATTGATTATGTGAGAAGTAAGGCGCGATATAAGAAGGTCATGGATTTTGAGGTGGAAAAGGAAAATGAAATTTCTCCAGAAGCGATTGATAATTTGGTAGCAGAAGATTTGTACAAAGCAGTACAAAGTTTACCAACGGAAATGCGGACAGTTTTCTCTCTCTTCGTTTTAGATGGATACAAACACCGTGAAATCGCTGAAATGCTGAATATCAGTATCAATACCTCAAAATGGCATTTAGCCAGCGCAAAAAAACGAATGAAAGTGCTCCTTAGTGGCATGAAAGAATATCAAGGATACTACGAAAAATAAGATACAAACTTACAAGTGCCACCGGCACGACAGCCCTCAGCCTTGTACGTAAGTGCAAGGGGATTAGTCAAGAATAAAAGAATGAAAGATAATAAACGATTAAAGGAACTCAGCGACAATTACGAAGTCGAATTCGACTCTGCCGCATGGGATAAAATGGAGAAATTGCTTCCCGAAGCGAGTTCGCCACGCGTACCTTTTTTTAAGAGATTTAGATTTATTGCGGCAGCTGTATTGTCGTTGGTGGCTTTTGTTGGAGGATTATTTTTGATTTCTGAGAATGGGGAAGAAGAGAATGTGATTGCTAAAGTTGAAGTGGTGGAAGGCGTTGATAGTCAGGTGATTGAAGAGAATGTTAGTGAAGATGTTGTAATGGAGGAAAATACGGCTGAAGGACTCCCCGACCCCCTAGAGGAGGAGACGAGACTCGTCCTAAATGAAGAGAAGGTTAAAAATTTAAATATAAAACAAAACACAGATAACTCTAACACAACCCAAAACTCAAAACTCACAACTCCTAACCCAAAACTCGCAACCCGCAACCCAAAAC
>CAZQTE010000240.1:0-9052 GCA_964595615.1 uncultured Saprospiraceae bacterium | reverse complement strand
TCGAAAAAATCTTGCCTTCAAATTTTATCCAAATAAATAACGTCACTTACTTATTGGACTTTGGACAAAAGATATTAGACTTTAGATGTTAGACTATTCAAGCGAAAAATCAATTTTTAAACTTTTTAAAATATTGATAATCAGTAAAATACTGAATTGGATTAATCTTGCTATTTAGTGGTCTAACATCTAAAATCTTTCGTCCAAAGTCTAATTACTTAACGATATCAGGGAATGGAAATATATGGACAGCTAATGGTCAAGCCGTCACCTTTGCTTCTTATTCTATTGATGAAATAGGCATCATTTTTGAAATGACATACCAAGATAATCTCAATTATCAAAGGACTGTTGTTCTTATTCCCATTCCATAGTTAAAATGGTCTATGTTAAAATTACTTACTTAACTGATTATTAAATGGTTATCATTTTTAGTGACCGACCATTTTTATAGTGGAATGGGAATAATATATCCTCCTGTATTGTTTCTGGGTTTTGTATTTGTTGTAGCGGAGAGTAATCATTACCAGCAATATTTGTTTTCAGTTACAGTCACCATTAGATAAAATGAGCTGTAATCCCTCCTTAATTTTTTTCTCTAAAGAATTCGAAAAATCGCTGTATTGCCTGTTCCTATGCTTTGCTCGCAATTCTGTCTAAAAAATACTTACCATAAAACGCAAGAAAAAACTCATTAGATACTAAGTAGTAAGTCAAGCTAATTGTGATAAGTTCGCGTGAGGGAATTTTTTGTCTGTTGTTTTTTAAAAATTCTTGCATAGCCCAGCTACGGAATAATTTTTAAAAAGCAACAGGCGAGAAATTATCCGCGCCAACTTATCGTAATTGGTTTGACTTACTACTAAGTAACGACGAAATAATAAGTCCGTCAAGTTGGACAGGTCAAATTTTCCTTCCCGATTGTTTCGGAAAGAATAATTAGACTCTGTGTAACTTGTACATTTTATTATCACCCCAATATAGAATGATTTCATATAAATACAATACAATGTTAAAAACTATCATGGATGGTAATCGGCTAGAAAAATTCTTCTTCCTACTTATTGGAAGTTTTGTTTTACTCTTTTCCAATATTTCTCATGCACAGGGCTACATTGACTGCGCCACTATAATCAATGACAATGAAAGTTTTAGCAACGGGAATGTTGAAGCTAAAGTGGTGAATGGCTACACCTATCTGTTAGCCTCTCCTTACTATGTTGAGCCTACAGATGCCAGATTTCCCATTATCAATGGCGAACCTTCTGCTCAAGTAGGGTTTACGGGAGAAATCTATTTTGCTATATTCGACCCAAACTGCAATCAGATTAAAGGAACTTATATTAGTGGAATTGAAAGCTCTGGAGCCATTTATGGGGGAGATCTTATGATAGACGATGCGGGCAATGCACTAGTGGTGGGTCTAATGTACGGCACAAGCTCAATTCTGACAACTGACGGAACGACTATAGAAGAATGGGCAGACCCTTACATTTTGCATAAGTATGCCCCTGATGGCACACTCTTGTATTCAACGGTTTACGGAGGTACAACTTCAATTTATGACGCAATAGTAAGCACTGACGGCACAGATACTTACGTAACAGGCTTCGTTAGCTCTAGTGATTTTCCAACGACCGATGGGACGACTAATGCTGATGGAGGTCAGTATTTAGTTAAATATGATAGTAGTGGTAATTTAGTTTATGCGACTTTGTTAGCTGAAGGTGACCCCGAAGCCATAGTTATATCAAATGGTTGTGTAATAGTCATGGGTAATACTAGCTCTACGGATTTTTCGACGACGGATGGCACTACTTTTACAGGGGGGAGCGATTTCTATATCGCTAAATATGACCCACTGGGTAATTTAGTATTCAGTACTATTTATGGAGGTAGTGGAACAGATATTTTTTTTAGGGCTAATCATATCGAAACAGACGGCACTCATATCTATGTATCTGGAGAAACAGGAAGTGCCGACTTTCCAACGACTGATGGAACGGTTTCTTCTGGTAGTGGTGACGTCTATGTACGAAAATATGATATGGCAGGTAATTTAATCTTCTCCACTCTCTTGGGAGGAACAGGTAGAGATACTCCTTTTGATTTTGTACTTGAAGGAGGAGAATTATATATTTCAGGAGCTTACGGTAGTGGCGATTTTCCAGTAACAGTTGGGGACATCTCGAGTAGCAATAAAGGTAGTTTTTTAGTAAAAATGGATACTGACGGTAATATTATCTACGCTCGAACCTATGGTACCTATACCTTTAGAGAAATTAATGGTATTTTTGTGGATGCATCAGGTTCGGTAATTGTGCCATTAGTAGGCAGCACGGATGTTGTTTCGACAGATAACGAAAAGAGTAGCGAGGGGCTATATGTTGCAAAAATCAATCCTGACGGAACTATGTGTAGTTCTACTTTTATCAATAATTCATCCTCTGGATATAATTACACGACCTATCCCGAAATGATAGGAGATACCCTCTATTTTTTAAATTCTACTTACGGCGCTGGCAATACGACAGATGGCACGAACCATACTGATAATGAAGATTTTGTATTAACTAAGTTTGTTTTCTGTCCTACACCGTCACCTATTGCCGTTGATACACTTTCAACTACCTTAGTAATGGTTTGTGAAAATGGCATTATTGATAAGATAGATGGCATGGAACAAAGCATAGATGGCAGCCAATTTCCACAAATATTTGACGATGGAGTTGCTACTACTCAGTCTGATATCCCTTTGGCTTATCAATGGCAGGCTAGCCCTACGGGTAGTGACCCATGGACAGATATACCTGGTCCGCTGGCACAGCAAAAAGATTATACACCTGCTCCTACTACTACCGACTTGTATTATCGACGCCAAACCATGACTGCAGAATGTTGTGGTGGTGCAATAGTTTCTACAAGTAACGTTGCGCATATACAGGTTTCTACAGATGTGGCACCAATGGTTGAGGGAGGAGATGTGTCTTATACATGCCCAGGTAGTCCAGTGATGATTGATGCGACCATTTTAGGTGGAACTTCACCATTTATCTACGATTGGAATGGTGGGGAATTTAATGTAGAAGACCCCGTCGTTTCGCCAACTCAAAGTACCGTTTATACCTTGGAGGTAATAGACGCAAATGGCTGTATGCAGTCTGGCCAAACTACTGTGGTAACTTATGTGGCGGATGCTGGTATAGCTAGAGATGTATGTGCTGGTGCAGGTACGACGATTGGTGGTACGCCATTACCAGGAGTTACTATTGTACCAGCAGGTGGTACGCCTCCAGCTGGCGAACATAGTATTGAATATACTTGGTCACCTGCTGCAGGACTGAGCTGTTCTGACTGTCCTAATCCAATAGCAAACCCAATGGCATCAGAAACATATACACTAACAGTTGCGATTAATTATCCTGATGGGGGCTCTTGCCAGACGACTGATATGGTAGAAGTAGGGGTAATAGAGAGTCCTATTGATCCAGAATTTGCAGGACGAGATACGGTTCTTTGCTTTGGCGAGACAACAGTATTAGGCTTAGCTCCAGATGGTGGTGGAGGTCCTTATTTGGCACAGGCAGCAGGCAGCTCTACTACTTCTGGCACATTGAATATAAGTGAACTTTCTGATGGAAGTACAAGTACAGGAGTAAAAACTGATGATGGAAATACTCAAAATGTTGTCTTAAATTTGGGCAGTATATTTACCGCCAATATCATTAACTTAGCCATTCTTAACTCATCAAGTTTTGATAGTGACTTTAAAATAGAGGTCAGTACTGATGGAGTAAATTATACAACACTTTTTAACGATGTAAGGATTTCATCTTTTGCACAAACCACGGTTTCTCAACTTTCTCCCACGACCTTATCCTTTCCTGAACAAGATGTCCAGTATTTTAGATTTACCTCAGAGTCCAATTTTAGAGATGTAGGGATTGGTGAATTTAGCGCAGGCTTTCAAAATTATAGTTATATCTGGACACCTGGACTCTATATCGCAACCGCTGGTTCTTATGCCACTTATGATGCAGGCACCTTAGAAATGCCAAGGACTAATCCGATTACTTATACTGTTACCGCCAACAAAGGAACTTGTAACTTTTATGACCAAGTAACTGTAGCGGTTATCGAAGCCCGAGCTGGTGAAGATGGCTGTGGACCAAGGTACTTGGGAAAACGGGATCGCACACCAGACATAGAGGAAACCTATTCTTGGGTAAAGATTACAGACCCAAGTATCACAACGGGTACAGGCGACTTCCTTACGGCAACCGACATTTTACATACATCTGTCTCTGCCTCTGAAGGGGGTGATGTGGGATATGAATTAACGGTAAGTTATACCTTGCCAAGTGGTGTAACAGGTATATGCAAAGATACCGTTATTGTCCCGCTATGTATAGGTCCTGGTTGTGATGTTGTTATTGAGGGTGGCGGGTGTCCCGATTTTGATAATGGAGCTCCTGTACTAACGGGTCTTCCTCCTAATGGAGATACTCCAGATTTATGGACCTATAGCTGGGATTCTGATCTCGGCATGACAGGTTTAGACAGTTATACTACCCAATCAGTGATGCTCACAGATAATGTAACTAGAACCTACACTGTTACATTCACAAGCGTCCTAGATCCGACTGAGACTTGTAGCGATACCATAGTGGCAAACAGTCCAGTCTATTCAACACCTATCATCAACGCAACTGGTGGGACTACTTGCAAAGGCGACACTGTGAATATTGGAGATCCTTCAAACAACCCAGGCTTGACTTACGCTTGGGATAATGAGGAATTTTTAGATGACCCGACTAATAATTATCCAAAAGCTTTTCCAACTGCTACAACGGATTTCATCTTAACCGCAACAGATAATGTTACAGGTTGTGTAGTTATGGATACTTTAACTGTTATTGTACCAACAGCCGCCAATGCAGGGCAAGACCTTAATGTTTGTGACAATGGCGTCGTAACTCTTGGTGCGAATACTGATATCCTTGGTTATACTTATAGTTGGGAACCAGCAGGAGCGGCTTGGGAACCAGGCTCAGGACCGACCGACGCTATGCCTGAAGTTTTTGTAGCTACTACACAAGATTTTTATCTGACTATGGTGGATACAGCAGGAATGTGTACCACGCTTGATACCGTAACCGTAACCGTAGAGGCTTTGCCACCTCCGTTTACTTTACCAACTATTGATTTCTGCCCGAGCCAAACTTCTTTGACTCTTGGTACGGCTGACGGTACCGCAGGGGGCACAAATGAAGTACCTGATGGTTATTTATATATATGGAAACCGAACACAGTTTCTAATGAATTTGCTCAAAATCCAACGATTAATGCACCGCTACCAACAGTATCTACTACTTACACCGTTACTGCTGCCACCCCTGGTGGCTGTAACCAAAAAACAACGCAGACGATTAATCCAGTAATAACTCCTCCAGTAATAGCGAGTAATAGTACTCTCTGTTTAGGAGAATCAACCTTAATTGGAGATGATACAAATGATGCAGGATTCGATTATGCTTGGACTTCCAGCGATACAGATGTTAGTTCAACTTTAGATGACGCTACATCTTTAAATCCGACTTTTACCCCTGACGCGACGGGTACGTTTATATTTACGCTTACTAAAAGTAGTATTCCATTAAGTTGTTCTTCTACAGCACAGGTAAAGATTACTGTTACGGAACTTAACGCACCAGTTTTAACTCCACATACAATATGTGAAGGTGAGACCGTACAAATAGGCGTAAGTAATGATGGTAGTTTACAGTATCAATGGAACCCTACAACTGATTTGGATGACCCCTATATTTCTAATCCTACTTTCTCAGGTTCTGTTAGTACTAATTATATTTTAACCATAATTGATGATAATGGTTGTACGGCAGAGGGAAGTACTTCGGTTACTGTCAATCCTGCGCCAGCAGCAATGATTAGCTTATCAGATACTACTATTTGTGATTTAAACGCAACCTCTCTTGTTATTAATCCAGAAATAACACCTGCAGGTAGTTATGCCTACAATTGGTCACCGACGACTTTCTTAGATAATCCCAATATTTTAACGCCAACCTTTTTCATCCCAGGTGAAGGCGATTATGAATATACTTTAAACGTAATTGACCAAACGACAGGTTGTAGTCTTTCTGAGACGACAATAATGAATGTGGCTTATGCTGTTAATCCAAGTTTAGCCGCATTAACAGATGAAACAATCTGTGAAGGAGAAAACTTTACAGAATCTAATGTAACAACAAGTGTGCTTAATGATATTGAGGTTACTTACCAATGGTACGATAATAACGGAACAGATAACGCAGGAACGGCTGCTATATCTGGCCAAACAACAGCTGTATTGACTGCTCTTCCTACAACTGTAGGAACTTATAGTTACAGAGTAGAGGCCGTCAATTCATCTGATGGAGTTTGTACTGCTGAACAAACGGTTAATTTAGTTATTAATTCAGTACCGATAGCTACAGCAATGGCTACCGATGCGACTTGTAATACTTCTAATAGTACATCAAACAACGATGGTTCTATAGCATTAGCAGGTTTCTCATCGACAGATACTTATCTCTATAGTCCAGGGATGACTTTCGAAGCAGGAAACTCTATGCCAGCTGCTGCGACGACTATTCCAGCTAATGGCATTATTGTCAACAACTTAGCTAATCCTAGCGTTTCGCAAGATTATACCGTTCGAATTTTTAACAATAGCGGCTGTTTTGTAGATAGAGTCGTTAGTTTAAATGAAGTCGATTGTACTCCAAGTATCGATTATCCTGATTATTCTTCAAGTATTAGGTCTTGTGACGACGAGCCTTGTCATACTATTAGTGATGAACTTTATTTAGGTCAATCTGTAAGTGCAGAAGAAAATCCGACTATAGGAGAAATGGCAGATAGTGATGACGATGATGGTGTGTCTATTGGTGTTGAAATGCAATTTATACCAGGTAATACAGTTCGTATTCCTGTAACAGTTTATAACAATACCAGTATCCCAGCTCATCTCAGAATGTGGATAGATTGGAATGCCGACGGTGACTTTGAAGATGCAGGAGAACAGATTGAAGACAATACCTACCCTTCTACGGGGGCTGAAAATATCGTTTTTGTATCTGTTACTGTTCCTCTTGATGCTATCCAAACAAGTGCAGTTGCTTTGCGAGCGCGTTTGAGTACGGATGATACAAATTCTGCGACCTCTTGTGGCAATGGAAATTGTGCAGCGGACGGTGAGATTGAGGATTATTTGATACAGATTAATTGTCAGGCAAAAATTTGTCCACCTTTACAATTGACAAAAAAGAGTGGAAATCCATAAACTTAGAAGCTGAAAGAATAACCAATATACTGCACTCAATTCAATGTTCTCGTGACGGAGATTGTTCTATGAGCAGAAAGAGTTGTTTTCGCTTTACTACAAACAGTGTGGCGACCAGCGCGTGAAGGAGGAGAATATTGCTTATTTGCGTTGGTTGCATAAGCAGGCTGGGGAGCAGTGGAAGAGAGGGGAGGAGTCTTATTTGATGGCTTTTGCGCGGGTGAGGCGAGAGCTGAAAAATGGTTCCAGTGCAAAATAGTAAGTACAAAATGGCTCATTTCAAAACTGTACGAGAAGTCAATGAATGACTTCTCGTGCAGTTACGACTCAATATCAGTCCTAAGCGGAAAACCGATTAATAAAATTAAAATCATTTTTCACAGTAAGAGATTGTTTATTCAAAATCATTGTTGCGGCAGTGGTACCCATTTTTTTAAAGTCTGTACTAATCACAGTAATCCCTAATAACTCTTTTAAAGGAGTATCATTATAAGAAATGATACCAATATCTTCACCAAGTTTAAAATGTCTGTCTCTGGCTTGCTTGACCAAATTCACCAAATCATGTTCTTGAATAATAATATATAAATCTTTTATTTGTAGCTCCATACTATCATATATTTCATCCAAAATTTCATAGTCGAGTTCGTTCTTTACACAAAATCTTCTGAAGCCTGTGACAATTTCTTTTGGATAAGGATAAATAGCTTTACTGGGATAAACTAAAATTATTTTTTTATATTTTTTCAATTGTTCCATCCCCGAATTCAGTGCGGTATAAATGTCGTTTGTAAAATCTTGATAAACCTTGATGGCTGCTTTTGAAAGATTATCTACCTCTCTATCCAGTATTATCAATTTTTCATCAGGTATTTCATGAATTGCTTCCAAGATTGTTTTAGAGCATCCTACATGCTTAAAATCATCATTTCTAAAATGAGGCATAATAGCATAGTAGTTATACCCCTTTTTCTTCTTACTTAGAATGTTGGTAAAAACATCAGGTTCACAATGGTAGATTGCTAAGTCAACTGATGCATTGGTACCTAAGGTCTCAACAAATGCGTTATAAATACGCATTTTGTAAGAACTGAGTTTGTTGATTATAAAAAGGACATTTATTTTAATAGCCATATTGGTCTTAGTCACATAAAATCCTTTTCCTTTTACCGAAACAATGATATTTTGTGCCCTTAATAAACTATATGCTTTTTCAACAGTATCTCTGGATAAGTCACACATTTCACTCACCGCGTTAATGGAGGGTATTTTATCCCCCATTAGTAATTGCTTTTCATTAATGGCTTTAATAATGGAATCCATAACTTGTTTGTATTTAGGAATCCTTGAACTTGCATTAATATTTATATAATCCTTTTTTTTCATCATAACTTATATCGATAATTTGATAACTTTCTTTCTATGCCAATTCTGTCGCGTTCTTAAGCTGACAAAGCCAGTATAATAGTCCTGACTTATTCCTATTTTGACGAGTGCATAAGTAAAAGTAGAAATCGTCTAAAGTAATTTCTTATCAGATTTGCGCAAGGGAAAGCATTTAAAATACTAAGAACATTGAAAAAATAGCTTATACCAGTTTGCATTCTTTTCCCTTAATCATTGTTAAAAAGCCTCGCCATAGCCCTGTTATGTCAATCTTTGTTATAAGCTATTATTTAAACGTTCCTAAGTAGTAAGTCAAACCAA
>CAZQTE010000239.1:7376-9070 GCA_964595615.1 uncultured Saprospiraceae bacterium | reverse complement strand
CTTATGCAGATTTTTCCCTACGGTCAGAATGGCAAAGAATATTTCCTTGAAATATTCTTTGTAAAAAAAAACAGGCTACCCGAACCAATTCGAGTAGCCTGTTCCGTCAACGGACAACCGTCAAGCAATTTATATAAAATAAATAATCCCAATCAATCCAACACCCCCCAATACAATTGTATAAGGTAATGCCATCCAAATCATCTTCATATAAGACAATCTAATCGCAGGAGCTAAAGCCGAAGTCAATAAGAATAAGAAAGCCGCTTGACCATTAGGCGTTGCCACACTTGGTAGGTTCGTACCTGTATTAATCGCAATTGCCAAAGTTTCCAACTCTTCACGGTTAATTGTACCCGCATCAAAAGCCGCTTTTACCTCATTGATATAAACCGTTGCCACGAAAACATTATCACTAATCATCGATAAAATTCCGTTAGCCGCATAGAATAGAGGCGGTTGAAGGTTTTTCGGTTGTTCCAATACATATTCAATAATCGGCTTGAATAAGTGTTGGTCATGTATCATCGCTACGATAACAAAAAAAACAGCCAACAAAGCCGTAAATGGTAAAGCTTCCTCAAAAGCATGTCCAATACTATGCTCATCCGTAATCCCTGTGAATGCTGTTTGTAAAACAATAATCGTCAAACCAATCAATCCAACAGGAGCTAAGTGAAAAGCCAATGCAATAATTAAAAATACCGCAGAAATTGCCTGCACAATCAAAGCATATTTCTCCGCCCCTGTTCTTTTTTCATCTTGTTCTTCCAAATAACCTTGAATGATGTCTCTCACTTTTTCTGGTAATTTTTCGCCAAAACCAAACTTTCCAGTCACTTCCAATAGCACACAAGTCACCAAACCTGCCGCCAATACAGGCATTGTAATCGGTGCCATAGCATAGAAAAACGCCATAAAATCCCAACCCAACTTATCTCCAATCAAAAGGTTTTGTGGCTCTCCGACGATAGTACAAACACCTCCTAAAGCCGTTCCTACAGCACCATGCATCACCAAACTTCGTAAGAAACTTCTAAACTGCTCTAGAGTATCTCTACTCAATTCCTTCCTATCTGCAACACCACTATCATCAAAATCCTTATCACTCGAATGCACCTTATGATATACTTGGTAAAATCCAACAAAAACGCCAATCAATACCGCCGTCACTGTCAAAGCATCCAAAAAAGCACTCAAAAATGCAGCAATAAAGCTAAACAGCAAGGATAATACTACTTTTGACCGCACATTAATGAATATTTTACCAAAAATAAACATCAACAAAGGCTTCATAAAATAGATACCCGCTACCATAAAAACCAACAAGAGAATAACCTCTAAATTGGCTCCAATTTCACCAAAAACATGTTTTGGAGTAGTCAAACCCAAAAATACCACCTCCAATGCAATCAATCCCCCTGACTGTAGCGGATAGCATTTCAATGCCATTGCCAAGGTCAATATGAACTCTCCAATAATTATCCAACCCGTAGCTACTGGTCCAACAGTAAAAAATAAAATCGGGTTTAATATTAAAAATGCTAAAATGGTCTTCTTATACCAACTTGGTGAATTTCCTAAAAAGGAATTAAACGCTTCCATTACTTGTTAGTTTTATTGTTATTTGTCTTGAAAATCACGTAAAACGAGACAAAATTTCAAATTTTGCACAAGATAATTGCTTGTTGGGA
>CAZQTE010000239.1:0-7276 GCA_964595615.1 uncultured Saprospiraceae bacterium | reverse complement strand
AAAAAAATGGTCAAAATTGGAAATGTAGATTTAGGTGAATTCCCATTATTACTCGCTCCTATGGAGGATGTGAGTGACCCGCCTTTCCGTGCCTTGTGCAAGGAAGAAGGGGCAGATATGATGTACACCGAATTTATTAGTGTAGAAGGATTAATACGTGACGCAACTAAAAGCGTCGAGAAATTGGATATTTATCCATACGAACGTCCGATTGGTATTCAGATTTTTGGAGCAGAGATTTCGAGCATGATGAAAGCCTGTGAGATTGTCGAAGCCGCCAATCCCGAAGTTTTAGACATCAACTATGGCTGTCCTGTAAAGAAAGTCGTGAGCAAATTTTGTGGCGCGGGTATCTTGCAAGACATTGACCGCATGGTGGAATTGACTAAGATAGTAGTAGATTCTACCAATTTGCCAGTTACTGTCAAGACGCGTTTGGGCTGGAATGAAGATACTATCCGCATTCAAGAAGTTGCCGAACGTTTGCAAGATGTGGGCATCAAAGCCTTGAGTATCCACGGACGCACGCGCAAGCAAATGTACAAAGGCGAGGCAGATTGGACAGAAATGGGACTTATCAAACAAAATCCACGTATCAAAATTCCAATTTTTGGAAATGGAGATATTGATAGTCCACAAAAAGCAAAATTGTACCGCGAAAAATACGGCGTAGACGGCATCATGATTGGTCGTGCGAGTATTGGATATCCGTGGATTTTCCGCGAGATAAAGCACTACTTTGCTACTGGCGAAATCTTAGCTCCGCCAACCATTCACGAACGCGTCGCAGCTGCCAAAAAGCACTTGACATTCAGTTTAGAATGGAAAGGACCGCATCTTGGAGTCGTTGAAATGCGTCGTCATTACACCAACTATTTCAAAGGATACAGAGGAATAAAAGAATACCGTTCCAGATTGGTAACCACAATGGACCCAAAGGAATTATTCAATATTTTGGACGAAATTGAACACGTATATGCAAATGAAGCATCTCTAGTTTAGAATTTTAATTATTTTCTCGCCGTCCACCGTCAAGCGTAGCGGCCGTAAACCGTCCACCGTCTTCAACAACTATGATTTTCAATATTAAACCACACGAAAGAGATATTTTTAACTTACTCAGCGAATGTGCTGCTGAGTTAGACGTACCCGCTTATGTCGTAGGCGGCTATGTGCGCGACCGATTATTGGCGCGTGACTCAAAGGATATGGACATCGTATGTGTTGGTAGTGGTATTGAATTAGCTCAAAAACTAGCATCAAAACTGCGTCCACGTCCACGCGTGACAGTTTACAAGCGTTTTGGTACAGCTATGCTGATGCACAAAGGATTAGAAGTTGAATTTGTTGGTGCAAGAAAAGAATCTTACCGCAGTGACAGCCGCAAACCAATCGTAGAAGACGGAACTTTAGAAGACGACCAAAATCGCCGAGATTTTACGATAAATGCCTTAGCGGTAAGTCTAAATGAGCGTGATTTCGGGACAATAGTAGACCCTTTTCACGGCTTACAGCACTTAGAAACGAAGCGTCTAAAAACACCATTAGAGCCAGACAAAACTTTCTCTGATGACCCGTTGCGTATGATGCGTGGCATTCGTTTCGCTTCGCAATTAAACTTTAATCTCGACGCTGAGACAATAGAGTCCATCAAACGTAACCGCAACAGAATCAACATAGTATCTAAAGAACGCATCACAACGGAGATAAACAAAATCATCTTGTCACCAGTACCAAGTGTCGGTTTTAAATTACTATTCGATACAGGATTGTTAAAGTTGATTTTTCCAGAAATGGCTGCCTTGCACGGCGTCGATGTTCGCAATGGTAAAGGACACAAAGACAACTTTTACCATACTTTAGAAGTATTGGATAATATCTGTAAAAATACCGATGATTTGTGGCTACGTTGGGCGGCTATCATGCATGATATTGCGAAGCCTCCAACCAAACGATTTGAACCAAGTCACGGTTGGACATTTCACGGACACGAGGCTTTGGGAGCAGCAATGGTACCGCGTATTTTCAAAAGGTTACGTTTACCATTAGACCACAAAATGAAGTATGTGCAGAAGTTGGTGCGTTTGCACTTGCGCCCGATTTCATTGACTAAAGATAATATTACAGACTCTGCCGTTCGTCGTTTGATATTTGATGCAGGCGAAGATTTAGATGATTTAATGACACTATGTTCGGCAGATATTACCTCTAAAAATCCGAAAAAAGTACGTCGTTACTTACTCAATTACGAAGTTGTCAAAGAACGTATCATCGAAATTGAAGAAAAGGACAATCTCCGCAATTGGCAACCACCAATCACAGGCGAAATGATTATGGAGACTTTTGGTATTTCCCCTTCTCGCGAAGTAGGAGTGATTAAAAATGCAATACGTGAGGCGATTTTAGATGGAGATATTGCGAATGATTTTGAAGAGGCGAAGACCTTTATGTTGGCGAAAGGGGAGGAATTGGGATTAGTGGTAGTTTAAATTGTAGACTAAAAATTAAAAATGGGCGATAAGTTGTTGTACTTATCGCTCATTTTATTTTACAAACGCCCCGTCCCTAATTAACTCTCTAGAAACCTTATTTTATCAAAAATAATACTTGTTCAGACAAACAAAGGTAGCTTAATTTGAATTTAACAGGACAAAATATCTACTTATAAATCTTATAAATAATTAAAAATACAATATGTTTATAAACATATAACTAAAATATTAACTTTGTATTGAAATCTATTTCCTCCTTTTCTACGTAAATACAATTAGTATTCATTCTCACAACATCCAATCAATGAAGAAAATTTCCATTATTAAAACTACGTTCGCTCTTTTTTGTGCGGCATTTCTTTTTCTTGCCAATTCAACCAACCCGCCAAATGGGCGTACAGGTGCCCCTTATCCAGGTAATATGAGTGGTAATGAACCTCTATGTGGAGGCTGTCATGGAGGTAATAATCCACTAGGACTAGAAGGAAATTTAGATATAGTGGGCGTGCCAGCGACTATACAACCCAATACAACTTATCCTTTATCGGTTACGATTACAAAAACGGCAGGAGATATTTACCGTGCTGGTTTTCAGATGCTTATCTTAGATGAGAATGCAGATGATGCAGGTACAGCTTCTAATTTTGATTCAGAGACAGTTGAGACTATGTCTGGAGGTAGAAGATATATTGAGCATGGTAGTGGCGCTATTCAATTTGGCGCTGAAAGTTCTGTTTCTTATACTTTTGATTGGACTTCTCCTAATTCGATTACGGGAAATAATATTACCTTTTACATGGTAACAGTATTAGGAAATGGTAGCGGTACTGCACAAGATAACTCTTTTACAAATTATCCAACATTTCCTTTTGCTACGAATACTAATCCGCTTTCGATTATTACTGTAAACACAACTGACCCACTCTGTAATAATGAAACAGATGGCTCTGCAACTGTAATGACTTCAGGTGGCAACGGTACAAATACTTATTCTTGGTCTAGTGGCGGAAATATGCAAACTGAAAATAATCTTTCACCTGGTAATTATACGGTGACAGTAAGTTCGGGAGGGGAGTCCGTTTCTCAGCCTTTTACCATTGATAATCCACCAGCAATTACTGCCAGTATCACAAGTCAAACTTCTATTGATTGTAATAATCCTACAGCAATGGCAACTGTATCGGCTACGGGAGGGACAGGTATGTTGATTTATTCATGGGACAATGGCGACCAAACAGAAACAGCAACAGGACTTTCCGCAGGAAATCATTCTGTAACAATATTTGATAGTAATCAGTGTCAAGAAGTTCAAACAGTTAATATTGTGTCTGATACTTCCTTGCCAGCAGCGGAAGCAGGTCCTGGAGCAAGTTTAGGTTGTGTCAATAATACGGTTCAATTAAATGGAGCGGGTTCTGATACAGGAAGTAATATTTCTTATTTATGGCAAACAGGAAATGGTGTTATCATGAGTGGCGCAACAACACTAACGCCAACAGTTAGTGCAGCTGGAACCTACACTTTGACAGTTACTAATAATGACAATGGATGTACTTCTACCGATTTTGTATTTGTAACAAGTAATAATGTATTGCCAGTCGCTGATGCTGGACAATCTGGCAATTTGAATTGTAACAATAATACGCTTCAATTGGATGGTTCTTCTTCTTCACAAGGTGATTTTTCCTATTTATGGACAGCTTCTAATGGTGGTAATATTATGTTTGGTGAGACAGGTCTAGCGCCAACAGTTAATTCAGCGGGCTTATACACTTTGACTGTAACAAATAACGAAACGGGTTGCCAAAGTTCTAATAATGTGCAAGTTAGTGCAGATTTTACAGTGCCAATAGTAAGCATTGCTACGCCAAATCAAATCGGATGTAGTAATTCCTCCGTTCAAATAGACGGAAGTGCATCATCATCAGGGGGACAATTTTCTTATCAATGGACAACAGGCGATGGTGGCATTGAGAGCGGTGCAAACACAGCAATAGTAACTGTTAATCTAGGAGGAACATATACTCTAACGGTCAGTAATAATTCTAATGGCTGTACTAATCTAATGAGTGTAACAGTTACTGCTGATACGACATTGCCAATCGCAGATGCAGGTCAGGCTATGACTTTAGACTGTAATATCAATCAAGTTACTTTAAATGGAAATGGTTCTTCTTCGGGTGCGAATTTCACTTACCAATGGCAAGGAGTAGGAATTGTAAGTGGAGCAACGACATTGACTCCTACTATTAATCTTGCAGGTACTTACGAGTTGACGGTTACTAATAATGACAACTCTTGCCAGTCTAGCTCGACTGTTGTTGTTACAGAAGATACCCAAGTCCCAAATTCACTCATCGCAAGTCCCGATTTATTAGATTGTAATGAGACCGCGATTAGTTTAGATGGCAGTGGTTCTAGTCAAGGAGCCAATATTGTGTACCAATGGACAACAAGCAATGGAAATATCATCAGTGGTGAAAATGCTTTGACTTTAATCGTAGATGCTACAGGCGAATATTGCTTAACAACTACAAATATTCAGAATGGCTGTTTTTCTGAAAGTTGTGTGACGGTAAGTCCTGCTACTTCACCGATAACTTCAGTTAGTTCACAAGGTATGCTCACTTGTAATGGAGATATGGACGGCTTTATATCTGTAGAAAGTACAGGTGGTTCAGGGACTTATAATTACGAATGGTCAACAGATGCTACAGGACCAACTATACAAGGATTAGGAGCAGGTATTTATACTGTGACAACTACTGATGAAAATCAATGTTCGGATATTTTATCTATTGCAATTACAGAACCCGCAGCATTGACATTAAGTCTTTCTTCTACTTCGGAGACAGGTTCAGGTGCCAATGACGGTACCGCTATGGCAAATGGTGGAGGCGGAACAGGAGAGCTATCTTATGAGTGGTCAAATAATGAAACAACGCAAGAGATTACAAACTTAGCACCTGGTACTTACTCGGTGACAGTAACAGATGAAAATAACTGTATTACGATAGGAGAAGTGAGCATTGGTAGCTTTGATTGTGCATTAGTAATAGAGGGGATTACGACAAATGATGCAGCTTGTAATGGAGAGGCATCAGGTCAAGCAAGCATTGACGCTTCAAGTAGCTCTACCCTTTCTTATGAATGGTCAAGTGGCGGAAATATGGCAACAGAAACGGGTTTAAGTGCTGGTACATATACTGTCACTGTAACAGACGAAGCAAATTGTGAAGCTATCCAATCGGTAACTATCTCTGAACCTCTTGAATTGACTATATTAGCAAGCCCAGATTTGAATATATGTAATAGTGGTACAAATGCAAATGCTAATATAACGGTAAATGGGGGAGTAGAACCCTATACATTGACTTTCTCCGATGGCGGCAATGGTACAAATCTGTTAGCAGGTGAATATATAGTGACAGTTACAGATGACAATAATTGTCAAGCGATAGAAGATTTTGTTGTATTAGAAAATCCTGCGATTGTAATACAAGTAACTTCAACAGACCTTAGTTCGGCTGGTGCCAGTGATGGTACAGCAACAGTTACAGCAACAGGCAGTACTACTAATTTCTATACTTATTTATGGTCTGATGGGCAGACAGGTTCAACAGCCTTTAACCTGTCGGAGGGTGAATATTGTGTAACAGTAGTCGATTTGTTAGGCTGTCAAGAAACTTCATGTGTAAGCGTAGCTGTTTCTGGTTGTGCGTCTTTAGCCGGAGGGACAGGTTCAACTTCTGTAAGTTGTAATGGCTTTTCTGACGGAACAGCATTTATAGATGTTACAGGAGGTAGTGGAATGTATTCTTATGCTTGGTCAAGTGGAGGTGAAGAAGCAACAGAAACAGGTTTAACAGCTGGTCTTTACTTCGTGACGGTGACAGATACAGATGATTGTTCTTTGATAGAAGAAGTGACGGTAGACCAGCCTTCTGCCTTAACAGTTCAATTAATTGAACAAAACAATATAGAGTGTGCAGGGCAGACATCTGGTTCAGCAACTGTAGAAGCAAATGGAGGTACAGCAGGCTATACTTATGCATGGTCAAATGGCGGTGAAGGCGCAACACAAATGAATTTAGCTGCTGATACTTATGAAATCACGGCAACAGATGCAAATGCTTGTCAGACGGTTTTTTCTTTTAGCATTATTGCTTCAGATGATGTAACATTACCAACTGTTATAACTCAAAATATCACAATAGAGGCAGGCGAAGGAGTTACTATTGGAGCAGGGGACATTGATAATGGTAGTTTTGATAATTGTGGCTTAGGCGCATTGACTATTTCTCAGTCAACTTTTAATTGTGATAATTTAGGAGACAATGAAGTTACTTTATTTGTCACCGACATAAACGGAAATACCAATTCTGCTCCAGCAATTGTAACTGTCATAGACACCACACCACCTGTCGCAGGATGTCCAACAGAATATACTGTGGCATGTGATGGAACAGTTGATTATGAGATTGGTGTTAGCGACAATTGTGATGTAGCAATCGTTTCTATTCCAGCTGGTCTACAATCTGGTAATATATTCCCTGTAGGAACAACAACCGTAACGCTTGAGTTAATTGACGACTCTGGTAATAGTGATATGTGTTCATTTGAAATAGTTGTAGAAAATGTATTAGCTGTAACGGCAACAGGGATAGATGTTAGTTGTAATGGTGGTAACGATGGTAATATTTTTGTTGCGCCAGATGGAGGAACATACACTCTAACGGTCAGTAATAATTCTAATGGCTGTACTAATCTAATGAGTGTAACAG
>CAZQTE010000238.1:0-9090 GCA_964595615.1 uncultured Saprospiraceae bacterium | reverse complement strand
TGCTATTCAAATAGATTCTGATTATACAATTTTTCCACTTCTAAGTCCAATATCCCTTCATCATCTGAGGTAATATTGACCAAACTATAATTCCCTTGACCAAACATAGTATTCCAACGCCATTCGCTTTCATTCACAGTCTTTTGCTTTCCATTATCGTACCACCAAACCGTTTTTAGGACTGTATTCTCCTTCTCTATTTCAGCAGAAAAAACAGGAATTTCTCCAATTTGTGTTTTGTGAATATGTTTAAATGTCCAGCCTGCGCCCTCCCAACAATAGCGCGGGTCATGTGGCATACCTAAAGAAGAAATAGGTGGTTTCCAATAAACTAAAAGGTGCTCTTTTTCAAATTTTGCGACCCCACTTTCGAGGATGCTTTTCTTGTAAGTTAGCATTTGTAATTGAGCTAATCGAGGGTCTATTTTTGGTTTAGAAGAGTGATTGATAAAGCCATTTCCAAAAACAGCTAATGCGAAAAAAGAGAGTAAAAGGAGGGATTTCTTTAAATCAAAATCATTTTTGAGTTCTATATTTTTCGCGGAATATTCCTTTCCAAATGTATCCACATAATACTTCCCCAATGCATATGCGGGAAGCAATACATACAAAAGAAGCGCAGCCAATCCCATGGCTTCATGGAGAATATTTTCGGGTGCAATATGAAAAATGATAAGTGCTAAAAGACGGCTAAAATTAGCCAATAAAGTGAGGACTAAAATGCCAAAAAGGAAAAATCCGACGCTGATAAAATTCATGCGTCGATTTCTTTTTTTCTCAAAATATGCCAAAATGAATAGTCCAAAAACCAAAGCGATGCTTATCATTTTCAGTCCTGTACAGGCTGCATCTACAGAAAATTCTGCGCCGTCTAAGAAAACAGTATTTCCCATTACTTCGACAGAGAAGCCGACAGCATTCAAAGCTTTGCCTGCATACGAGC
Source organism: uncultured Saprospiraceae bacterium (assembly GCA_964595615.1). Classification (GTDB taxonomy): domain Bacteria; phylum Bacteroidota; class Bacteroidia; order Chitinophagales; family Saprospiraceae; genus JAHDCG01. The sequence goes on along the minus strand of CAZQTE010000238.1, from coordinate 8,147 downwards.
CGAGTTCCATTCTAATGGGAAAACTCCAAACAAAAACCAACTGCCGCGTCAAAGGTGCGATGACGACGAGCATAAATATCGGTAGCCAATTCCATCTAAAGCCTACTAATTCCCACCAAAAGAGGAGGAGAGAACAAACGAATGTATAGTTTAGAAATTTAGATTCTCCACCTCCGAGCGCAAGAGACAAAAGTGCAAAAAGGAGATAAATCCATTTTTTTTGCGAGATACCTTCATTTGCAATAAAGGGCAAAAGCAACAAACCCAGCCAATCGTTCGGGTGCTGCGGTAGATATTCTGGCTGGAAGAAAAAGAAAATTCCTGCCAAAAGTATCATTCCTGTAAGTCCTAATATTTTTTGAGTGGAAAACTTAGTCATTCCGTTTGTACATCCAAAGCATAAAACCAGAAACCAAGAAAATCAACATCCATTCGTGCGGTTCAGGTACAGAACCTGCGGAGTCAAAACTGGCATTTTGCAGTCCCGTTTTGTTTTTCTCAATTTTGAAACGTTCATAATCTTCCTGCGTCTCCAAAGTCACAAAACTGGAAACAGGGCTCAAAACAGTTACCTCCGACGCAGCCGCAATTAGACTATCTTGTAAGCTTCTACTATCAAAATAATTCTTACCAATTTCTTGCATCAAATCATTGTACACAAAAAGACGCATCAAATGGTCAGGTGTCTCTGTACTATTCTCCAAGTCCGTTTTTTCTTCTTGCAAAATCAGATTCGCCTCTTGCAAAACGATGTGACTCTCATCTTCTAAATCGGCGGTAAATTTCTGCTCTTTGATAAGTGAAATCAATTCGTTTACATCTCCCATTTCCAATTGAATACTCCGCAATTCTCGCAAAGATTTCAGATAAGGATTTAATTCTGCTCCCAAATGAAAAACTTTAAAACCTTCTTCATTTGCTTGTAAAGCGGCATTTAAATTCCTTGAAAAAGGCGTTCTATTTTTTTCCTCAAAATCTCGTTGCCAGCGATGCCAGCCGCCATTATCAGCTAATTCAGATAAAGTTGGCGTATTTGCGCCGTAAGCAGAAATGACTAAAGATTGCTCAGGATTTTGTATTTTTTGAAATGGAAAAATGGAAAACTTCAGTTCGGACAATTGATTGAAAATATCTGTTTTATTAGCTTCATTAAGTTCAATTAACTTTCCTGACCAAGCATAGACTTTTTTATCTTTTATAGTTTGCCACAAATTATAAAAATCACTTTTAGACCAAGATTGATTGATGTCCAAATAAATTTCAGAAAGATTTGCCTCACTCAATTTAGGCGTATATTCATTCAAGGAAAACGCGCGATTTTTAAAAATAAAGGGCTGGGTAGAAAGTGCTGGCGCAGGGAAACTTAAATCCCAATCAGACTTATAAGCACCGTCGTAAACATAGCCACCATTACTCGCATCAAAGTTTAAATTACTTTCAGGCTTGACGGCTTGACCTTCTAAAATGATATTAATTCGTTCGTCTGCTTCAGCAAAATAAGGTCCTTGAAAATCTATATTTTCGTACACCAAATTTTCACCTTCTAAACGTAAAGGACTGGTAATTCCCAATTTAAATTGACGTTCTTCCTTTGGACTACAAGGGAAAATCCGCGCGGTGACGCGATTTCCTTCTTGCCAAGTGACCAATAATGGGTCGCGACGTTCACGCCCCACGATTGTGTTATAGGCGTTTTCGGCTTTACTTTTTGTGGTGAGGATTGCGGGACGTTCTTCGCCTTCAATCCATAGGGACGCAGAGGTGACTACGGAGCCTTCAGGGAGAAAGAAGGAATAGATAGCTTCTTGGGTATTTTTAAGAGATATAAAACCTCTATTATTTTTCATTTCTAACAAGCCATTTTTGATGCGTAAATTTTTCTCCGTATAGGCTAAACGATATTCTGGCATCAATTGCACATTCGTCACAATGTTCGTTGTACTCAACAAATCTCCACTCCACAATCTTTGTTCAGAACTGTGTCTTTCATTGGTGATAGAACGATAGATTAAGGATTTTTCTTTGTCTTCTAAATCCAATTTACCTCCTATTGCCGCTGCAGCAAAGACAATCGGGTCGTGTTCTTTTTTTCCTCCATTGAATCCAAAACTACCTCCCGTAAAATAATCTTTAGGAATGACATATTTCCAACCACTTTTTAGAATTCGCTTTGTGATAAAATCGGGCTTTACTCTTTGAGCAACACGCGTCCAATTTGGAAGCAAAGTCTCTGTTTTTGGAGTGTTTTCAAGTTTCCAATTTTCTGTAATAAGCTGGTTAACTTGCACCCACTGATAAGTAAAATGTCCGATAACAAATAAAGGCAAAGCCAATCCAGATAAGAAAGGATAAAGCACATCTCTGTGCTTTTTGATAAGTGAGTAAGTAATATGTCCAGTCAAGTACAAGAGCCAGAGAGGTAACAAAGCATGTAAAGAAAAACCGAAAAACCAAAATGACAAAGGCACATAAATCATGAAAGGCAAGATGTACAGCGTCTGGTAAAATTGCAAAATAAAATTAGCTCCCAAAACAAATGCTAATGCAGAATTTAACAAAGCCGGACTATCAAATTTCTTATAACTTATCCATAACAGAGCAATATTACTAATCATTAAAAAAGTAGAAAGCCAAACGGTACTTTCATGAAAAACGGGAATAATTCTATTAAGTGCATATGCACTAACTGTTCCGATAAGAGCTAAAAGAATATTATGGGAAAGGTTTTTAAATGCAAAATAAGCTTGGAATTCTTTTTTATTCGCGCGGCAGTTGATAATGAAGTAGATAAAAAACAGAGCGTAAATTCCAAAGAAAGTATATCCAATAATCTCTTCCCTTGCTGTCATTCCAGACAAGATAAAGGCTAAAAAAGTGATAGCTAAAAATATTATTCCAGTTTTGTAAGTTCCACTTAAATGAGTTCTTTCTTCCATAGTCAAAGCATTTTGCGCATATTTAGGAAAATGAAGACGGGCATTCTCCCAGACCTCACCGTCGGGCAAATCCCAAGCTTCCTTCCCGTTCTCAAACAGGTCTTGTTGATTACTCAACAATTGTTTCAGCTTATTTTTCTTTTTATCCATTTTTGAACACTTTTTAAGAGGGGTCAGGTGTCAGGCTGCTCTGACTTGTACACGCGAGAGTTGCCTGGCACCTGACTCCTCAGCCCTGACTCCTTAAATCCAATATCTCTAACTGCTGACGCAATGCTTTTTTTGCTTTTGAAAGTTGAGATTTTGAAGTTCCAACACTTATTCCTAATTGTTCTGCTATTTCTTGATGTTTATAGCCTTCGACGGCGTATAAATTGAAGACGAGTCGATAACCTATTGGTAGTTTTTGTACTAATTCTGTCAATTCTTTTGCTGCAATTTTATCCAAGGCGTCTTCCGAAATTTCTATTTCTTCATTTGCTTCCTCTAAGTCTTCAAAGGACTGTTGCCATTTGTTTTTCTTCAAAAATCGTAGGGCAGCGTTCACAATTACTCGATTTGACCAAGATTTAAATGCTCCACGTTCTACATCAAATTGAGGCAGACTACTATAAACAGAAATTAATCCTTCTTGCAAAATATCTTGCGCCTCAGATCGGCTCGCACCATAGCACAAGCAAACCCGAAACCAGTGGCGTTCGTGCTGCTTATACAAATCCCATTCTGCGTCTCGATTACCCGAAAGGATTTGTTGTACAAGAAAATTGTCGTCTTGGAGCATAATATGAAGTACGAGCTACGATTTACGAAGTACGACCGTTTTAAATTGAGCGAATTAATGGAAGTGTAAATTTCAAAGATAAACATCCTTCTATTAGACTATGTACAATTTTTCATAAAAAGGTTGCCTGAGTTATTTAGTATTTATCCAAGTTCTTCAAATCAAGCCACCTTCTGACATAAAAATGTATTTGATTCCTAAGATAATTCGGTTTGAATCACTTATTTTTGCGTCGTTACGAATATTCTACGGAACGCTGTCTGTTTCCCATCAAAAGAGTATCCTCATACCCATTGAGGTCAAGCATCATTTTTCGAGCAAAATCATTAGAACTATTTAGCGAAATTGAGGTTTCGCTTAAGAATAATATTTCAAAAAATTTAATCGTTTTCCTGTCACTTTCATACAATTTGGCGGAGAACCAATCTAATTAGCGTCGTTGCAAGTTAATCAATCATTTGAAATCAGTTTAGACCTGTGTTCTTTATTGAGTAAAGCAGACTGACAACTATCAACTGACAACTGACAACTAAAATAAAATGACAAATAAAACCGCCGTTTTTGACCGTTTTGTTAATCGTCATATAGGTCCTGACCAAGACGAACTACACGCTATGTTGCAAACTATCGGAGTGGATAGTTTAGCACAATTAATCGACGAGACTGTACCAGATAATATCCGTATGCAACGCGAACTTAAAGTTCCTGCTGCTCAAAGTGAATTTGAATATTTGCGAGAATTGAAAGAAGTTGCGTCTCTAAATAAGGTTTATAAATCTTATTTAGGAATGGGATACTATGGTACGATTACGCCTTCGGTAATCTTGCGTAACATTTTCCACAATCCAGGTTGGTACACGCAATACACTCCTTATCAAGCAGAAATCGCGCAAGGTCGTTTGGAAGCTCTTTTGAATTTCCAGACTATGGTAAGCGACTTGACTGCGATGCCAATTGCCAATGCTTCTTTATTGGATGAAGGAACGGCTGCTGCGGAGGCAATGGCTATGTTTTACGCACAAAAAAATAAGCGTAACAAAGGTGAAGCTATCAATGAGTTCTTTGTGTCGGATAAAGTTTTTGACCAAACGATTGATATCCTTGTGACGCGTGCGAAACCATTAGGTATTGAAGTCATTGTCGGTGATTGGAAAACTTATGAGTTTACCGATAAGACTTTTGGTATTTTGATGCAATATCCGGGTAAAGACGGTGTTGTAGAAGATATTCGTCCTTTTGTGGAAAAAGCAAAAGCCAGCGATTTATTTGTGACTGTGGCGGCGGATTTATTGAGTTTGGCATTATTGACTCCTCCAGGTGAATTTGGTGCGGATTGCGTAGTCGGAAATACACAGCGTTTTGGTGTGCCAATGGGTTTTGGTGGACCACACGCAGCATATTTTGCCTGTAAAGAAGACTTCAAAAGGGTCATTCCAGGTCGTATCATTGGTGTCTCGGTAGATAGTCATGACAATCATGCTTTGCGTATGGCTTTGCAGACACGCGAGCAGCACATTCGTCGTGACAAAGCGACTTCAAATATTTGTACGGCACAAGCTCTATTAGCGATAATGGCAGGAATGTATGCCGTTTATCACGGTCAAGAAGGTATCCGTAAAATTGCGGAACGCGTTCATGCACATGCACAGATTTTGCATAAAAATCTAACAGCAATGGGTTACGAAGCGGTTAGTGATAGTTTTTTCGATACGGTTTCTGTAAAAGTGAGTGATGCGAATAAAGAACGCATTGAATATTTAGCAAAGTCAAATGAAATCAATCTTTGGTCAACTAAAGATGGCATTCAGATGAGTTTAGACGAGACTTGTTTCATGGAAGATATTGATGTAATTGTTAGCATCTTTAATGAGGCGCGTGCGGGTCATTATGACGGAAATTTTGAAGAAGTAGAGGGGACAAATATCGTTTCTGCGATGCAGCGTGAAAGTGATTATTTGACACATCCTGTCTTCAATAAGTACCATACAGAAACAAAAATGATGCGTTACATTAAGTCTTTGGAAAACAAAGATTTGAGTTTGACGCACTCTATGATTTCTTTGGGAAGTTGTACGATGAAATTGAATGCAGCGACAGAATTAATTCCTGTTTCTTGGCCAGAATTTGGTGGCATTCACCCATTTGTACCTACTGACCAAGTGCAAGGTTACATGGAAATCATTTCTGATTTAGAAAAATATTTGTCTGACATTACAGGTTTTACAGCTTGTTCTCTGCAACCAAATTCAGGTGCACAAGGAGAGTACGCAGGTCTTTTGACTATCCGTGCTTATCACGAAGCAAATGGAGATTTCCATAGAAACATTGCTATTATTCCAGAGAGTGCACACGGAACCAATCCTGCAAGTGCGGTCATGGCAGGAATGAAAGTTGTCGTCACCAAATGTGATGAACGCGGGAATATTGACGTAGCAGATTTGAAAGAGAAAGTTGAGAAACACTCTGAGAATTTAGCGGCATTAATGGTAACTTATCCAAGTACACACGGTGTTTTTGAGACGGCGATTAATGAGATTTGCCAAATTATTCATGACAACGGCGGTAAAGTTTACATGGACGGTGCGAATATGAATGCACAAGTTGGTTTGACTTCTCCAGGTTTGATTGGTGCAGATGTTTGTCACTTGAACTTACACAAAACATTCGCTATTCCTCACGGGGGCGGTGGTCCTGGTATGGGTCCAATTTGTGTGAATGATAGTTTAGCTCCTTTCCTTCCTAAGCACACATTTGTAGAAACAGGAGGTGCGCAAGGAAGTACAGCTGTTAGTTCGGCGCCATTTGGTAGCGCAAGTATTTTGCTGATTAGCTATGGCTATATCATGATGTTGGGTAAAAATGGATTAAGGGAAGCAACGGAGTATGCCATTTTAAATGCGAATTATATGAAAGCGCGTTTGGAAGGCTCTTACGATGTACTTTACACAGGTGATAAAGGTCGCGCTGCACACGAATTGATTTTGGACTTACGTCCATTCAAATCATTAGTGAGTGCGGAAGATGTCGCGAAACGTTTGATTGATTATGGTTTCCATGCGCCGACATTGTCTTTCCCTGTTGCGGGTACGATAATGATTGAGCCGACGGAAAGTGAAAGTCAAGAAGAATTAGACCGTTTCTGTGATGCGATGTTGGCTATCCGTAAGGAGATTGATGAAATCGCAGCGGGAGATGCGGATGCTAAAAATAATGTTTTGGCAAATGCGCCTCATACAGCAGCAGTCATTACGGCGGATGAATGGACTTTGCCTTATTCGCGTGAGAAAGCGGCTTATCCATTGGCTTACTTGCGTTCTGGATTTAAATTCTGGGCGAGTGTCGGTCGTGTGAATAACGCGGCGGGTGACCGTAATTTGATTTGTACTTGTCCTCCGATTGAGAGTTATCAGGAGGAGGAAGCGGTAGAGGCTTAGGCTTTTATTGACTTTTGGAAATAGAAAACGCGCATCTTTGTTGGGATGCGCGTTTTTTTGTTTAATTTTCTTTACTTTTATTTGCCTCGTAAAGAGCCACAAAGTTAACAATTGGTAATATGATTGGAGGAATACCAGACTCCAATGAAAGAGTGCGAATATGCTGTCTAATATAAGGGTAAATAATCGCAGGAGCATTAATTTTCACAAATTGTTCATTTGAAATATTAAGAGGATTTTCTTTAACAAACAAACCTGTCATAGATACTAAAATTGATAAATTAGTATCTCCAATCTTATTACTTGCGTCTTCATTATGAACAGAGACAGTTACCTTAACATTTATTTTGTCTTCATTAATCTTGTGCTCGAATGAGATATTCATATTAAAACTATCAGGACTCGGCAAATTTTCATAATCCTTTAAGGAATAAATAGACTCGTTTAATAAAATCTGTTTTAATTGAATACCTGATTTTTCTTTATTTATCGTTTGCGACATGTATGTTTTTATTTACGCAGCCATTGCATATTGTGTATCTTCTAAAGACGTAAAGTTCTCACTATTTATTTCCGTTGATGAAATTACTACTGGTTTCTCTCCCAATTCAATAGAAGTACCAAGACCAGCACCAAATGTGTTAAAAAAGTCTTTGTATGAGAAACTGAAAATTTCTTGTTTTTTGGGACAGCAAATAATCTCTGGCTCGTTCATCTCTGAAAGTTCTTCATTATTAATAAAACAAAGAACACCTGAAAAGCTATCGTCAAATTCATCAGATAATTCAAAACTTAAATCAATAAAAGCATCTTCATTATAAACATCGGAAGGTGTTATTTTTATAAAATGTGTATCAGAAAAAGCCTTATATTCATATTTCAAGGTCGTTTCTGGAAACAGAACATGAATTTTTTCACAAGCGGATTTTATAAACTCTTTAACTGCTGTCATACTTTAGATATGTAAGTGTTTTTTAAAAATACGTCGAAAATTAT
>CAZQTE010000237.1:1672-9098 GCA_964595615.1 uncultured Saprospiraceae bacterium | reverse complement strand
TCTAATATTAATTTTCTTCGCAAAATTCAATTATCAGTCCCGCCAATTCTTCTCCCTTCTCCTCCTGAATAAAATGGCTCGCATTTAAAATGGTATGTTTCTGACCTTTACAACCAGGTATCAATTTTTGAAAAATCTTTTCGCCTCCAAATGTAATCGGGTCACTATCTCCAAAAATAGTCAAGAATGGTTTTGTGAATTCCTTTAAAACGCCCCAAGCTTTCATGTTATTTATAGCTTCTGGTTCACCTTCTATGATAGGTACGAGAGAGGGAAAAATACGTGCACCTGCTTCGTATTCTGGAGTAGGGAAAGGAGCATTATATGCTGCGATTACTTCATCAGAGAGAGTTGTTAGTGTACCACCTTGGATAACTTTACCGACATTAAATGCAGGAGATTTTTGAGAAAATTCGCGCCATTGTAGAAATGCCTCAGGCATAGAACCTTTGCCGATTGGTAAGCCTGTATTGGAAGCAACTACCCGTGCAAACTTATCAGGCATAGCTGCAACTAATCGTAAACCAATCAGACCACCCCAATCTTGACAAAATAGAGTAATATCCTTCAAGTCCAACTGATTCAATAAAGCGGTCGTCCAATCCAAATGCTTTTGAAAAGTATAATCACTTTGTGCTGTTGGTTTATCTGATTTACCAAAGCCGATGAGGTCGGGAGCGATAACTCTAAAGCCTGCCTCACTCAAAATAGGAATCATCTTGCGGTAGAGATAAGACCAGCTCGGTTCACCATGTAGCAAGAGTACAACGGGATTTTCTTTTTCTCCCTCGTCCACATAATGCATACGTAAATTAGGCGCAACTTCGAGATAATTTGCTGTGAAATTGAAGTCTTTTATTGAGGTAAATCTATCTTCTGGTGTTCTGATGATGTTGCGCATTGTTCTATTTTTGATGAATGAGAATGAAAGGTACGAAAATATTTTTTTCGCGTACCTTGCAGGAAAAATTACAGTATGAAAAATATTTTTCCATTATTCCTCGCTTGCTTATTTTTAAGTTGTTCACCTGAAAAATCAAGTCAAAAAACGATTGAAAATCTAGAAGTCAAAGAAAACACTCCAGAAGTTTTCTTAACCGTTCTCGGCATCGCCCAAGATGCAGGATATCCACAAGCAGGTTGCCAAAAAACTTGCTGTGAAGCGGTGAGATTAGGTAAAGAAAAAGCGAAACAAGTCAGCTGTCTAGGATTGGTGGATAAGAAAACGGGGCAAACTTATCTTTTAGATGCGACGCCAGATTTTCGGGAACAATTATTTGAGTTAAATGCGCATTTAACAGCTGTGCAAAAAAGTACGCCAACGGGCATCTTTCTTTCGCACGCACACATTGGACATTACACTGGTCTTATGCAGCTCGGAAGAGAAGTCATGGGCGCAAAAGATGTGGATGTTTATTCTATGCCACGTATGCAAGATTTTTTGACGAACAATGGTCCATGGAGCCAATTGGTTTCCTTACAAAACATCAAATTGCAAGCAATGGAGGACGAGAAAATTATCCGTCTTTCTGATAATTTGAGCATTACACCACTCCTGGTTCCGCATCGAGATGAATTTAGTGAGACAGTAGGATTTAGAATTGAAGGAAAGGAAAAATCTGCTTTATTTATTCCAGATATTGACAAATGGGAAAAGTGGGAAAAGGATATTAAAACTGAAATTCAAATGGTAGATTATGCTTTTTTAGACGGTACTTTTTATAGTAATGGCGAATTACCAGGGCGTGATATGAGTCAGATACCGCATCCGTTTATTGAAGAGAGTCTTGATTTATTTTCTGAATTGACAGAGGAGGAAAAGAAGAAGGTCTTTTTTATTCATTTGAATCATACTAATCCGCTTTTGCGGACGAGTTCTAAGGAGTTTGCGGAGTTTTCTAAATTGGGATTTGGCTTGGCAGGGGAGGGGATGATTTTTGGATTGTAAGACAAGTAGGGCTATATTTTTTAATAATGATTATTATGTCCGTTTTGAACTTGAATTTGATGCTTGCATTTGAATTTTAAAACTAAAAAACAAAGGACTCCACCCCCTTCAGAGTGAAGTCCCCTTATAAGACATCTACCTAAAAATTCTTTGTTTTCGTTGAGAAAATTCCGTGATTGTGAAAAATTAAAAGCTCAAATCCATAGTGTTAGCTTGAGATTTTAATTTTTCTCAATCACCAATCATGGAATTTTTCAACGAATCAATATTACTATTGCCTAACTAAAACAAGCTTCCCAGAGTCCGTAAACTCTCCACTTTTCATTCTGTAAAGCAATAGCGCATCCGTGTTGATATTCAAGTCTTCGCGCGTCACTTCTAAAGTGTGTGCGCCTGCTGAATAACTTGCCGTATGCGTAAATATTTCTTTTCCTTGTAGCGTGTAAAACGAGAAGGTAACAGGGCTGTCCTGCGGCACTTCAAATGCTAAAGTCGTCTTACGTGCGAAAGGATTTGGATTGCATCCTAATAGCGCAAAATCTGTAATAACTGGTTCCATTTCTTCTTCTTCCTCAATTACTGGCTCACGGAATTCTAACTGAACACTAGCTTCTGAATTATCTTCATGATAAGACAATGCTGTAGTGAAGCGAGAATTGATATTTAGAAATCCGCTTAATTTTCCACTTTGATTTGCTGTGAAGCGTAGCGTGAAAGCAGTATTCTCACCAGAGAAATCACTGTGCGTTTTGTTAAACCATAATCCAGTCAATGCGCCTTCGTTCAACTTTGTTTGTCCAAATTTTGCATTGTCCAAATTACCCATTTCAAGTTCATTGATAGTCAATGCATCTGGCGCGAAATCCAAAGTAAATTGATAAGCAATAATCGTTGCCATATCACTTGTCGTGAAATTGATTTCGTAATCTTCTCCAGCAACTAAATCGTAGTCCGTTGTTGTTAAGATTAAATCTTCTCCGTCTCTCTCGTCCGCATCATTTCCTGTGAAATTCATTGGATTCGCAGTCCCATTAAGGTCTCCTGTTTTTACTCCTACAAAATTAACTACTACGTCTTCTTCAATGTTTTCAACCGTTGCATTCTCTGGAAATGTTTGTGCCCAAGGATTGCTTGTGATTGGAAAAATATAACTTGCATCAATAAATCTCCAAGAAGTATTCATCGGGAAGCCAGATTCATTGAAAAGTATCGCATCTTCGATTTCAGTTACATCTTCTTCTGTCAAATCATCAGAACGATTAGCATCTCCTGCTACCATTTGATATGGATTATTCAATGCTTGAACACCTGTTAAATGGTCACTCAAAACATAAGCATCAATTGTTGTTACACCATTGAGGTGATTGATGTCTTTGCTTGGTGTTACCGTATAACTGCTGCCATAGACCATGTCTGGAAATTCGTACCCTCCAGACTCTGTCGTAATTGCTGCAGCTACTATCGCTGGATTTCCTAATTTGATTTCAGTTAATCCAACTGGTTCGCTTTCCCAAGTGAAAATACCACCGATAATATCTGGTGTTACCGCAGGTGGTGTGCCTCCACAGTTATTTTCGTCATCATTAATTTGTAATGAAGTCGAACAAGTTGACTGGTTTCCTGCTTCATCTGTTACAAAAATAGTCACCGTCAAATTATTTCCTAAGTCGTCACAATTGAACAATAATTCTTGCTCATTTAAATTTTCTGAATAGGAAAAAACTAAATTTTGAAATGCTGTACAATTATCGCTACTAGCTGCATTAAATGTCCCTGCTGTCACAACTAATTGTTGACTCTCAGGAATATCCAAACTCAAACCACTCAAACAAATCGCGGTTGGTGCTACATTATCCACTACTGTAATTTGGTAGTTATGAGAAGCTGTATTTCCACATCCGTCTGTCGCAGTATATGTCAAATCATAAGTACCTGGCATCAAATCGTAATCACCGAACCCTTCTGTTAAGTCACCTGTTAAAACAATTTCTGCATTCGCATCACATTCATCTAATTCTGGTAAAGCAATGTTTACATTCACAGTACAATTTGTTGAATTGTCTGGCGCAATTGTGTAGCTAGCAGGTGCATCAATAAAGATAGGCGCATTCGCATCTTCGACCATAATTGTCTGTACGTGAGTCCAGCTGATTCCTGGATTACAAATGTCACTTACAGTCCAATTTCTATTGATTTGAAAGCAGTTTGGTGCCGCAATCATTATCGTTTCGTCCTCGTAATTAGCGATGATGTGTGAACATTGGTCTTCGCCTGTCCAAGTAGGAAAGTCAGAAGGTGCTGGCAAATCTTCTGGGTCTGTACCCATGTTACAATCACCCGAAATAGTATAATCTGTAGGGAAAGTAATTGCTGAATTATTTTGATTCCAAGGTGTCAAATTTTCAATGTAAATGAACTGAGAGCAAATACTCGTATTGCCATTTTCATCATTAATTGTCCATTCTCTTTTTAAGAAACCAGTTCCACAAGAGCTTAGTACTTCTGTTACATCTTCAGTTATTGTATAAGTATCTGCATCACAACTCTCCGTCACTGTTGGCATTCCGTAAATTGTCAAATCAGAAAAATCTGTTCCACAGTCAACCGTCATATCTGCTGGACAATTTAGAGAAGGAACCGTATTGTCAATAATTGTTACCGTGAATGAATTCTCATTACTATTGCCACAGCCATCTGTCGCAGTATAAGTTACATTATAAACACCCGCTGCTATATCTTCGTAAGTACCGAAAGTCGTTCCTAAATCTCCGCTAATTGTTACTTCTACATTATCACTACAATCGCTCACCTCTGGAATGTCTAATGTTACATTAGCAGTACAATTGTTTGAACCATTTAAAGTTATATTGATGTTTTGTTGCGGATAATCGAAAGTCGGTTCAGTATTATCATTTACAGTAATTGTCTGTGTATCTGTATAAATCGTACCGTCACCACACCAATCTAAAATCGACCAAGTCCGAATAATAAAGTAACAAGCAGGTTCAGAAACATAGAAAATTTCATCATCCACACTATATGAAGGCTGTTCACATCCCATGACACCCGTGTAAGTCGGGAAGTCAAAAGGTGCTGGTAAATTTTCAGGTTCTACGTTTGTTGAACAATCACCATTTACCATGTAGTCTGGTGGAAAATTAATCTGATTTTCATTCACATTCCACGGCGTTAGATTTTCAATTGAGATAGTTTGCTGGCAAGTCGAGACATTGCCAGACGGGTCAGTAATCGAGTAGTCTCTAATGATTATTCCAATGCCACAAGTATTTGTATTTTCAGAAATGCTTTCCGCAATCACAAAAGCACAATTATCCGCACCTGATACTGTTCCGAAAACAGATAAGTCACTCACATCCGTTCCACAATCAATCGTCACATCCTCTGGACATAAAACTGCTGGTGCATCATTATCTTGCACCGTAACTTCTACCGTACAGAAATTTGAATTACCATTACAATCGGTCACACGCATGTTAACAGTCGTATTTCCGCCTACATATCCACAATCAAAAAGAATTGTTTCTGCATAATCGCTGACTGGCGCATCGGCTAATTTTACCTCGTAAGTTAGTTGTGCATAAGTGCAACATTCATCATAACTACCGTCATCCAAACTGGTCGCAAAAACAATACTTGTACCTTCCGAAGTCACTGCTGCTGCTGTAATCGCATCACAAACAACCGTTGGTGCTACTTGGTCTTCCACAGTTACATTAACTACACAATCAGAAGTATTTCCACATCCGTCCGTTGCACTCACTGTTAATTGGTGTGTACCAGGAGTGACATCATAAGTATTTTGATTTGTTCCAAATGCCCAAGAAGAAGCATAAGAAATATCTTCACTACAAGCGTCAGTCGCGGTATAGCTTGGCACATTAAACGTCGCACTACAAGAAGTAAAATCAGTGCTGACTGTTACATCAGCAGGACAAGTAAAAACAGGTGGCGTTGTATCCGCTACGCGAATAATCTGTAACTCTTCGCGAGTCATTTCTGTACAGTTATCATAAACTGTCCATGTCCGCGCAATTGTATAATTACCGTCGCAATCAGGAATAATTGCGTCGTTGTGATACACATCAATTAGGCACTCATTGCCACCGACGAAAGTAGATTGGTCGTCGGTGGTACTGAGGTCGCCGTCGGCATCCAAGAATGGATAGCCAGTAGAATTAGGTTCGGTGAAGGTGGGATTGGCGGAAGCCCCGCACTCCAAAAGCGGGGCTTCGACACCATCACGGTTTTCGGGAAATTGCACATCTTCTAATGAGGCTCTTTCCAATGTAATGACTTGCGTACAAGTTCCTTCGTTCGCATAAACATCATAAGCTGTCCACGTACGGTGGATAACTTTGATAGCGGGAGTCAGGAATTGGAAATTTTCGAAAGTCGCGGTCATATTGTCCGCATTACCATTAGAGGTAACTTCGAAAGAAATCCACATGCCAGCCGGTATCAACCAAGAGGTAAAATCCCCAGCAGTTGCACCGTCCACAGTTAATTGTACGCAAGTATCGCCTATCGTAATAAAGGCGTCTTCGTGGTCAAAAGCGGAGCCCCCAAGACTACTCCAATCAAACGATATATATCCGTCAGTTGGAAGTTCAATTTTGAACTTCGTCACATAAGGACAATTGTCGCTAACTGGAGAATTATCAGCCCCTTCGACTGAAATTGAATTGGGAGCTCCGGTGACATCTACCCCACCATCACCGGTGGAACCTAATATACATTCGTTCCAATTTTCGGGAGAAAAGTATCCCGTAAACCCTTGTTCGCCACAGCCAAAATCAATCACTTCATCAGAGTGAATAAGACTGGTAACGCTCGTGCAATTGTCCACCGCGTTAGGTGTTCCAATGCTCGCAGGGTCATAGCTTTCTGTACAAGCTATATTTATATTTTCGCATTCAATATCTGGTCCGCGACGGTCAACGACAGTTACTGTTCCGTAGCATTCATCACCTGTCCAAACATTTAAAAGTTTGTAAACAAGTGTCATATCCAAATATTCAACGCCAAGGCTATCTCCGATTTCTTCGCCTGTAGGGCTGTAGAAAGTGAGTTCTTTTGGGCCCCAAACACAGAAGGTTGGATTGACTAAAAGTAAGCCAGGGTTGCGAGTACCGATACAATCGGATGTCATCGCTAATTCTTCGTTTTCAAAACATTCAAATTCATAACATTGCGCCCGGGCGTCGAATGAAAGTAATGTTAAAAAGAGCAGTGTCGGGATTAAAAAAAGTGCACTTAAGTTTACTTGTAATTGTTTTGTCATGGTAAATGTCCTTAATATTGCAACGGCTGACAGTAAGCTATCGAAAACTTCTATATTTCAGAGTTTTGTCTACTTCTTTACTGTACTATTATTACCGTTTTGTGTAAATCGGTTCTATGCAAAAGTTGGACGTACATATTTGTTTTTGTCACAATATGACTGAAGGGATTGCTTAG
>CAZQTE010000237.1:0-1572 GCA_964595615.1 uncultured Saprospiraceae bacterium | reverse complement strand
TTCGACAAAAAATCGAAAGCAGTACTGAGTCATTCCGACAGAACGGAATGACCGACTATAAAAAGCCCGTCTTAGTGATGGAAAAATGATGAGAATGCTCGCGCAAGCGAGAAGTGTTGTAATGATTGCTCATGGGATGAAATTTAGTTAAAATTATGTTCATGTTGTGAGGAGCGAAAAACAGAAATCAAAATATGCTACTCACGTTTTTTACTGGGAAAAATCTAATCGGTTATGTTCAATTACAACACAAAATTAGGGTTTAGTTTTCAAACTGTCTAACCTTTTGCAGGTATTTTATAAAATATTTTTTTCTAATGAGTTAGAAACGATATTTTTAACAGATTTTTCGTTGAATTTTTAATCTGTTGATATTCAGGTGTTTATGCTTTGGATTCAAGGAGATTAAATATATCTAGAATTGTTGTTTTCTTTGTGTTTTCTTAAGTGGAAGATTCTTCTTGTAATAATCTTAATGTGTCATTTATCCGACATTTAATAATTGCTAAAAAATGGATTTCAATACCTTTTTCGAACTTGTCAAGACAGAGATGTTCAATTTGCATCCTGTCGAAATCGTCACTACAGTAACGGCAATTATTTACCTCCTCTTAGCTGCGCGTGAAAATGTGTGGTGTTGGTTTTTTGGGATTATTAGCTGCGCCTTTTTTGCTTGGGCAAATTATTATCTATACAATTTACAAATAGATTTTTGGCTACAAATTTTTTATGTGGCGATTAGTTTTTGGGGCTTGTATCAATGGAAGTTTGGTAGTCAAGAAAAAAAGGAGTTACCGATTACAAAATTATCTTTGAATGAACACTTAGGCACAATTGGTGGGGGACTATTATTGTCTGGAATAGTGGGTTGGCTTTATGCTAATTATTCCTCTACTTCAGAGCCTTATTTAGATGCATTCACTACTTTATTTTCTATTTTTACCACTTTTATGGTCATTCATAAAAAACTGGAAAATTGGTTGTATTGGATTGTGGTTGATATGGCTTATGTGTATTTATTCTGGATAAAGGAGGTCTATTTGTTTAGTGTTCTTTTCGCAGTTTATGTAATCATCGCTTCTTTAGGCTGGATAGAATGGCAGAACAAATATAAAAAAGGCTATCAAACCTAAGTTCGATAGCCAATTATTAACTTTTTCGTCAAGATAGAAGAAGGTGTTTCAACTTCTAATTTAGCCGATATTAAGTTTCCATCATTTTGACAGTATCACTTGTTTTTGGAAACAGAGTTTTATAAAGTCAAATCTCAGGTCATTTAAAGAAAGACAAAAAAGCAATATTTATTACCTTAATAAAAATATTAAATGATGATATGCAAATATATATATATTATTGAAAAAATACAACAATGAACATACGTATAGTATAATAGACGTCTTTTGTTTGAAAAAGTTGCATTCGTCGAAATTTTAAGACATTAGATAGGCTTTTGTGGAGAAATTTAACTTTTAATATCAACTTTGCCTTGTAATACAGTTTATTTACTGTTTTGACTTACTCAAATCATGTTTAATTTTTACAAAACTATCTTTTAGCTTCTTACTTGTAATA
>CAZQTE010000236.1:0-9147 GCA_964595615.1 uncultured Saprospiraceae bacterium | reverse complement strand
AAATCTCATCCTCCGGTATCCTAATCCCCATCTGCGACATCAAAATCGTCGCATTAAAACTCTCACTTACTCCAGGCTTCACCTTATAATCAAAGAATAACTTTCCGTCATGAATTTGAACCTCAATCCGCAAATTTTCCACAGCGCCACCATACTCTTTTTCCAAGACCCCAAGGTCTAAATCATGCGTCGCAATAATCCCCGAACCTTTCGCTTCAATCAATTGACGAATGAGTGCCTTCGACCCCGTGTGACGGTCACGCGAGTTCGTTCCTTTTAATATTTCATCCAATAGGAAGAAGATATTCTCTCCACTTTCAACGGCTTCGATAATAAATTTCAAACGTTTTAATTCTGCATAAAAAGAAGAAGTACTTTCGTGCAAAGCATCTTCGGTCCGCATACTTGTATAAACTTTCAGCGGTGGTAAAGATAATTTTTTAGCACAAACAGGCGCACCGATTTGAGCTAAGACGATATTCAATCCGACCGTACGCATAAAGGTACTTTTACCCGCCATATTCGAACCTGTGACAAGTTTTAGATGCCCTTTCGTTGGAATAGAAATATCATTATTAATGCGTTTCGCTTTTGGAATTAATGGATGACCAATCTCTTCTGCACGAACGATTGCCGCTTTATTTATTTCTGGAAAAGTCCAATCTGGATTATTGTAGTAAGCCGTCGCCAAACTATTTAAAGCTTCAAATTCTGCTAATGCTTCAAACCATTTTGGTAATAATTCATTTTGCGCTGCGCGCCATTCTTCTAATTTTTTTACTTGTTTTAAATCCCATAAAACGCTAAAGTTGAAGAAGATAGCAAAGAAATTATTGCGTAAATTTAATTGGCTGATGATATAAGACAATTCAGAGATTTGCTCAGAGGCAGATTTGTTTTCCAAAAAGAAGACCTCGCGGAGTTCTTTTAATTTAGGGGCAGAAAATTCTTGTTTTTCAATATGTTCAATCATCGATGCATAACCCGCCAAGATTTTTTCAGCTTTATTTGTCTGCTGATGCGTGATATTAATGCGTTCAACCGTTTCCTTCAAAGCATAGCCAGCAGGTAAGAAAAACAAAATTATAGCATACCAAGGCAAGACCGTCAACCAAAGAATTAAAGAACCTAAAGCCAAAAAGGGCGCGAGAAAAATCAGTGTTTTCCAAAGAAAATTATTAGAAATGTAAGGTTCTTCATGTAGCCATTTTTTTAATTCTTCTACATGTGTAATATCATCTTCCGTCGCCAATCCAACCGCTTGAAATTCTTGCCTCCAAATCATTTTATCCTTCAATTCTCTCAAGGAAACTTGTCGACGACTCACTTCAGAAAAATCAACAGGATAACGCAAATAATCCGCTAATCGCTCGTGACCAATCGCCGAAGCAGTACGATTAGTAGATTGAAAATAAGAGTGTTCTCCAAAAATATCTAAATCCGTCGTGTAAGGATGTTCAGGATTAACGTAGCGTTTCCCGCCGTCAAAAACGGAGTAATCTTCATCCAAAAAAGAAATTTCCTTTTGATTGATGATGACCAAATTTTCATTTAATTCTTTTTCTTTCTTTACGCCATTATGCCAGCTAATAAAACGTGAAAAAGCCAATAGGAAAACCATAATTCCCGCTACACCAAGACCAACATGCAAGGTGAAAAGCAAAATTATTATCGCAATAGCAATAATAAAAGTCACCAATCGAATCAAAGAAAAACGCACATATTTTGACTGTAAAGTCTTAGCATTTGCAGAAAAGTCAGCAACACGTTTTTCATATATTTCTCTTAAATTCTCCATAAAAATAGTTGGTGGTT
Organism: uncultured Saprospiraceae bacterium; assembly: GCA_964595615.1. Classification (GTDB taxonomy): domain Bacteria; phylum Bacteroidota; class Bacteroidia; order Chitinophagales; family Saprospiraceae; genus JAHDCG01. The sequence continues at coordinate 7,332 of CAZQTE010000236.1, read as the reverse complement.
GGAAGTTGTTAGTTGGTGGTCATTCACTCAAGCGCAAATGTAGAAAGGAACAGGCAATATTAAGTGATTATCGCATCGTAACTTAATAAAATGTCATACATTTGTTGTCTTTAGAAATAGCCCCACCATCAACCACCAACTAACAACCACCAACTAAAAAAGATGATAGACCAAAGATTAAAAGCCCTCCGCGCAGCGATGAAAGAAAATGGAATTGATGCTTACATCGTTCCGTCAAGTGATGCACATAAAAGTGAATATGTAGCAGAGCATTGGGCGACGCGTGCATGGATTTCGGGTTTTACGGGCTCGGCTGGTTTGGCGATAATTACGCAAGACCATGCAGGCGTTTGGACAGATAGTCGTTATTTTTTGCAAGCGGAAACGCAGTTGGCGGATAGTGATTTTGAATTGCATAAACAAGGCATCCCACACGCGCCAGAACATCGTGATTGGCTGCGAGATAATATCAAAGAAGGAGCTGTTGTCGGCTGTGACGGTCGTCAATTTTCAGTTGGAGCGATAAGAGCGATTGAACAGAAATTAGAGTCTAAAAATGCGAGTCTTGTCTTAGATAAAGATTTGATAGGTGAAATATGGGAAGACCGTCCGAGTTTGCCGACTGCACCAATTTTTGAGCATGATGTCAAATTTGCAGGTAAATCACGCGCCGATAAATTAGCAAAAATTCGCGCAGAAATGACGGCTGATTATTATTTGGTGACGGCATTAGATGAAATTGCTTGGGCTTTTAACTTACGAGGAAGTGATGTGAATTGCAATCCTGTTTTTTATGCTTTTGCGATTATAGATGAAGATGCCGCTTGGATTTTTATGGATGTCGATAAGGTGCCAGAGGACTTAGCCAATAAATTATATGATGAGAGAATTTATTTGAAATCTTATGAATTTGTAGAGCAAGTTCTGAGAAGTTTAGAAGAAGACAAAACGGTGCAATTTGATAAAGGCACAACGAATATTTTGCTACACAATGCCATTCAAAAAGTGAATGCAAAAGCGGAGAAAAATATTATTCAAATCTTAAAAGCTATCAAGAACGAAACAGAGATTAAGCACATTCGTAATGCGATGATTAAGGATGCAGTTGCTTTGACGCGCTTGTTCCGTTGGTTAGAGAAAACAGTAGAGGAACGTGGCGTTCCAGAGACTGAAGTAGCGGAAGTTTTAGCTAATTTTAGAAAAGCACAGGGTGATTATCATGGCGAAAGTTTTGATGCAATTGTAGGATATAAAGGAAATGGGGCGATAGTTCATTACCGCGCAGAAAAAGAAACTTGTGCAACGATTGAAAAAGACGGTATTTTGCTTTTAGATAGTGGTGGACAGTACTACGATGGCACGACTGACATCACGCGTACAATTACGCTTGGTGAACCAACTGAGCAAGAAAAATTCTGCTATACACGTGTATTGAAAGGTCACATTGAATTGGCATCAATTGTTTTTCCAACAGGCACACGCGGTGCGCAATTAGATACTTTAGCGCGGATGCACCTCTGGCAGGCTGGTTTAAATTACGGGCATGGAACAGGTCACGGCGTTGGATTTTTCTTGAATGTACACGAAGGTCCACAGGGTTTTGCACCGAGTCCAGTGACCAGTCGGGGCACGACAGTTTTCGAGCCAGGTATGGTAACTTCTAACGAACCTGGATTTTATAAAGACGGAGATTATGGAATTCGTATAGAAAATTTAGTCTTATGTATGGACGCAGGAGAAAATGAGTATGGAAAGTGGCTAAAATTTTCAGACCTCACATTATTTCCGATAGATACGCGTTTAATTCAAAAGGAACAATTAACGGCGCGCGAGAAAAAATGGTTGAATGAGTACCATGCGCGTGTTTTTGAGGAAGTTTCTCCGCGATTGGAGGCGGATGAGGTGGCTTGGCTTCAGGAAAAAACTAAGGCTATTGGTTAGTCGAAAATAACCAATAACACAATAACCAGTAACTAAAACTATGAAACAACTATTTTTATTTTTAACAATTATCCTCCTCTCTTTAAATCTATCCGCACAAGATGATTTACAAGATTACTTGACGGAATTTAAGATTAAAACACAATCAACGCCTGAGGGTATTCACTATGCTTTTGAGAAAAAAGGACGTGGTGAAACTGCCAAATCAGGGAAATTTGTCAAAGTGAATTACCGTGCTACTTTGTTGGATGGGACCGAATTTGACAGCAGTCCAGAAGATGAACCATTTGTCTTTGAGGTGGGATACCAGCAAGTTATTCGTGGATTAGATAGAGGCATTCAACTCTTTCCTGAAGGAACAAAAGGGACACTTTACATTCCTTCGATATTGGCTTTTGGCAAGACAGGTAGAGGGACAAATATTCCACCTAATGCAGATGTAATATTTGACATAGAAGTCTTAGAAGTCATGGATTATGACGCTTATGATGTTTATATGCGTGAATTGGAAGAGAAGGAGAGGGCGGATTATGCGCGTCAGGAGCGTTTGCAATTTTTGATTGATAAGAAGGCAATAGCGGATTATGCAGCGAAGCATAAATTAAAAGTGAAGACTTTGCCGAGTGGCGTATCTTATGTCGTTAAAAAGCGTGGAAAAGGCGCGAATGCAGGTTCTAATTCTTTGGTAACAATGGATTATGAAGGGCGTTTGACGAATGATGAATTTTTCGACGGGGAAGGTCTGCGTTCTTTCAAATTTTGGATGGGAAAAGGAATGGTCATCGAAGGTTTAGAAGAAGCTTTACCTTTCTTTAATCAAGGCGCAGAAGGATTGATTTTAGTGCCGTCGAAGTTGGCTTATGGTCAACGTGCTATTCAGGAAAATGAAATTAATGTGCCGTCTAATTCTGTTTTGATTTTTGAGGTGGTGGTGAGGGAGATTAAGAATAGGTAATTTTTAAATTCAAATGCAAGTATCAAATACAAATTCAAAAGTGCGTTGAAATTTGAATTTATATCCAATGTCAACAAAAAAAGCAGTTTGGAGAAATCAATTTCTCCAAACTGCTTTTTTGTGCCGTCAAGCGGAGCGCCCGTCTACCGTCCACCGTATTCTACCCCTGTTCCGACCGACGATTAATTTCATCACGAATTTTCGCTGCTTTTTCATAATCTTCCTCCGCCAAAACAGAATCTAACTGCTTCGTCAAATCATCAACAGACATAGTCGATAAAGACTCTGCTTTCGCTTTTTTCTTAGGACGAGGTGCATTTGCTTCTTGTGGGCTATCTGTATCTTCCAATACCACACCCGCAGCATCCAAGATAAATTCGTAAGTGTAAATCGGACAATCAAAGCGAACCGCCATTGCCAATGCATCAGAAGTACGACTATCAATTTCGACCATTTCGCCGTCCTTCAAACAAATTAAACGAGCATAAAAAATGCCATCCAATAAGTTATTAATCACAACTTCTTTTAATTCTGCGTTGAAAATTTCCATCGCATTCTTAAATAAATCGTGTGTCAAAGGGCGATTAGGCGTCATGCGCTCCATAGCCACAGCAATCGCCTGTGCCTCAAAGCCACCAATGACAATAGGCAAACGGCGCGTGCCATCTTGCTCTCCTAAAACAACCGCATAATTATGGGATTGCGTCACGCTGTGTGACAAGGCAACAATATCTAATTCGATTTTTTTCATGCTGTTACTCATAAAAAAACTACATTTTTTATTTGTCAGTCAAGCACCTCAGTAACTATGACTTAGAAAATATCTACCCATACCATGACAAAACCTCTCTTATCTTCTGTCCAAAAGAACGTATGAAATGAATACAAGTTCTGAAGAAAAATAAAGATTTTCTTGCTGAGCTCAATTTGGGGGTGCAAAAGTACGCTTTTTCCATGTATTTTTCAACTTGACTTTGGGTCTCCGCTTTCTGATTACACTTTCAAGCTCTTCGCCTCATTCCAAAGCGTATCCATTTCTTCCAGACTCATGTCGTCTAAACTCTTCGGAGCATTTGCCTCAATATACTCAAAACGGGCTTTAAACTTACGATTTGTGCGTTCTAAAGCTGTTTCTGGGTCGATATTTTGAAAACGAGCGTAGTTTATGAGTGAAAATAAGACATCCCCGAATTCCTCTTCGCGTTCCGCTTGGGCATTTTTTGTATTCATTGCCTCTTGCAATTCTCCCATTTCTTCCTCCACTTTTTCCCAAACTTGCGCCGCATTTTCCCATTCAAAACCTACTTGCGCCGTCTTATCTTGCATCCGATACGCTTTTACCATAGCTGGTAAGGACTTAGGGACACCTCCCAAAACAGATTTTTTTCCCTCCTTCATCTTCAATTGTTCCCAGTTGCGTTTCACTTCTGCCTCATCTTTCACCGTCACATCGCCATAGATATGAGGATGACGCGAAATGAGTTTATCGCAATTATCATTCATCGCATCCGCAATATCAAATGCGCCTTTTTCCTCTCCAATTTTGGAATAAAAAACCATGTGCAACATAATATCGCCGAGCTCCTCTTTGATATCTTGCATATTTTTATCCAAAATCGCGTCTGCCAATTCGTAAGTCTCTTCAATCGTCAGATTGCGGAGGGTTTCAAAAGTTTGCTTTCTATCCCAGGGGCATTGCTCGCGCAGTTCGTCCATTATTTTTAATAATCGGGCAAATGCGTCTAATTTTTTTTGTAAATTTTTTACTTCGGGCATTGATATTTTTTACGAGGGAAATTTGAAAAGGTTTGATTGTACTGTATCTCGAAACTCCTGTTTCGAATAGCTTTGAATACGGTTGGCTAAGATAAGGAGGTATTTTGGGATGGGCAAACGTACCAGATGCTTTAGCCTCCAAGGTTGAAATAAAAAACTCTTTTTAAAATTACTACAACGTTTTAAAATGAAAAATGATAGTTTTAAGTAGTTTGTAGAAAATGTATTAAGGTATTGAAAATCAATTAATTACAATTTTAAAATAATCATACCTGTCCGAAAGTGTAAAAATAAAGGAGTTTTGGACAAGTATAAAGTGAGATTTCGTATCTTGTGTTATCTTTGAATTCAAACTTAAAATAAAAAAAGCATGGCATTCAAGCTAATTGGGCGAGAGAAAGAACAGGAGACTTTACGAGAATTATTAAAATCTGAAGAATCAGAATTTGTTGCATTATACGGTCGGCGTAGAGTTGGGAAAACCTTTTTGATAGAAACCGTTTATCAAAAAAATATGGATTTTGCCGTGACGGGTTTGAATAAGGGCAGCAAAGCTCTACAATTAGAAAATTTTATCAATCAAATTAATCTTCAGCTGCCGCAAGATGCACAAATTACGACTGTCCCAAAGAATTGGCTACGGGCTTTTCATATTCTACAAACATATTTGGATAGTAAATCTAAAAAGAAGAAAAAAGTCATATTTATTGATGAATTGCCTTGGTTGGCGAGTAAGAAATCTGGCTTTTTGACTGCTTTAGAAAACTTTTGGAATGGTTGGGCGGCAAAGAGGTCGGATATTGTATTAGTAGTATGTGGTTCGGCGGCTTCGTGGATGATTTCTAATGTGGTGCGCAACAAAGGAGGTTTACACAATCGAATAACGAAGCGAATACGCTTGATGCCCTTCACGCTGTCAGAGACAGAAAAATATCTACAGAGTCGAAATATTCAACTCGAACGCTACGATATTTTATTGCTTTACATGGTTATGGGCGGCGTACCACACTATTTAAAAGAAGTGAAAAGAGGTAAAAGTGCCGCACAAACCATTGATGAAACCTGCTTTGGAAGAGATGGATTATTACGGGATGAATTTGCGAGTTTATACGGTGGACTATTCAATAAACCTGAGCGTTATATAGAAATCATCAAAGCATTAGCCGTGAAACCTTCGGGCATGACACGCACAGAATTAATGAAGAAAACAGGATTAGGTTCGGGCGGTACGACAACTAAGATTTTTGACAGTTTAGAAGAGTCAGGTTTCATTATTCGTTACTTGCCCGTCGCCAAAAATGTCAAGTCTGCCCTTTACAAATTAAGTGATCCATACTCTGCTTTTTATCTGAAATTTATTGCAGGTTCGAGGGCAAGTGGTGTGGGAACATGGCTCAAAAAGTCAGCGTCTTCCTCTTGGAAGAGTTGGAGTGGTTTTGCTTTTGAACGTCTGTGTTTAGCTCACATTTTACAAATTAAAACAGCTTTGGGTATCAATGGAATATACACCGAAGAGTCGTCTTGGCGCAAACGAGGAACAACGGATGAGAAAGGCGCACAAATTGATTTGGTCATTGAACGCGGCGATAATGCGGTCAATATTTGCGAGATTAAATTTTCACAAGATGAATTTTTAATCAATAAGAAATACGCAGAGGAATTGCGGAATAAATTATCTGTTTTTCGCAAGGATACGAAGATGAAAAAGACTTTCTTTTTGACGATGATTACTACTTATGGTTTGAGTGAGAATCAGTATAGTAATTCTTTAGTGCATAATGTGGTGGGGATGGGTGATTTGTTTTCTGATTGAATGCAATAGAGGTGATAGTTACGGCGGACTAAGTCCGCGAGCCGATGCGTAGGCGACTGACACAGTCGCACGAACTACGCTGCATAGAAAGGAAGAGGTGGCACGAACGGGAAGAGATGGCAAGAACGGTGGCAAGAACGGTGATTTGTTTTCTGATTGAATGCAATAGAGGTAATAGTTACGGCGGACTAAGTCCGCGAGCCGATGCGTAGGCGACTATTATAGTCGCACGAACAACAAGCTGCACAGAACGGAAGAGGTGGCAAGAACGGCAAGAACGGTAGTGCCGCTATAATCTTTAACGTATAAGAGTAAAATCCCCCTTTCGCACTCCCGTTTCAGTCGTCAATAGATTTTTATAGGTAATAATGTAAACATAAACTCCCGTCGGCATATCATTATCATTTGTTTTTCCATTCCAGGGTATAGTATTATTTTGATTTGTATGTACGATATTCCCCCAGCGGTCAAAAATTGTTATTTCTGTTATTTTAAAATTTACACCATAAACTTCCCAAAAATCATTAATACCGTCATTATTAGGAGAAAATGCGGTAGGAATATAAACCTTTACTTGACAATCGTTTTCTAAAACCGTTACTGTAGCAGAAGTAGTACAACCACCAGACTCCGCAAAAAAAGTATAATCACCTGCTCTAGTAATTAGGCGTTCTTGATTTTCGTTTCCATTTTCCCACCTTACTTGTGTAGCAAAAGGCGCGTCAGCTTCAATTAAATAGGGGAAATCGGTCGGACATAAAATTGTATCTCTACTGATAGAAATTTCAGTTGCTTCTACTAAATTAACTTGTACACTATCAGTCAAGCTACATTTCTCATTATCCAT
>CAZQTE010000235.1:0-9182 GCA_964595615.1 uncultured Saprospiraceae bacterium | reverse complement strand
ATACAAAAATTACTAAAAATATTACCCAACAAATCATCCGTACTAATCTCCCCAGTTATCTCCCCAAGGTAATGCAGCGACTGACGAATATCCATAGCAATAAAGTCAGAAGTGACCCCGCTATCCATACCAAAAAGTACCGTATTCAAAGTCGCATCCGCCTTGCGTAGCGAGTCATAATGACGCGCATTCGTCACGATAGTCTGGTCGAGATTAAGATTGCCCGAGAGCACAAGTCCATGCAATTTCTCCTTCACCTCCTCAATCCCCTCTTTCCCCGCAGCCGACACTGCCAAAAATTCCTCCTCACTTAGCCCCGAAGAAAGTTCCCCCTGTAGGGGGTTAGGGGGCGCACTCGTCAAAGCATCCGATTTATTCGCAATCAAAAGCACTGGTACATCCTCCTTTTGCAATTTCCTCAAATCACCCTGCACCTCCTCCACCGACATCGCCGCCGCATCATACACATAAACCAATATCGACGAAGATTTAATTTTTTCAAAAGTCTTCTCCACCCCTACTGCTTCTATCGTGTCTTGTGCATCGCGAATACCCGCCGTATCTATCAGACGGAAGGTAATGCCATTGATATTTAGAACTTCTTCTATCGTGTCGCGCGTCGTGCCTGCGATGTCGCTGACTATGGCGCGTTCTTCATTGAGGAGAGCGTTTAGGAGCGTGGATTTACCAGCATTTGGACGTCCTGCGATGACGGTATTAACGCCATTTTTGAGGACATTACCGAGTTTAAAACTGTCGATGAGATTGGTGAGTAAGCGTTGTATTTTGAAGATGAGTTGTTTTAAATCATCGCGATTGGCAAATTCTACATCTTCTTCTCCAAAGTCTAATTCTAACTCAATCAAACTGGCAAAATCAATGAGTTGTGTCCGTAGATTTTTGATTTCATCCGAAAAGCCACCACGCATTTGACTCATCGCCAAACTATGCGAACTCTCTGAATTTGAGGCGATTAAGTCCGCTACTGCTTCTGCCTGAGACAAATCCATTTGTCCATTTAGGAAGGCACGCATGGTAAATTCTCCTGGATTGGCAGTACGCGCTCCTTTCCTCAAAAACAACTGAATCAAAGACTGAATGATATAATTTGAACCGTGACAACTCACCTCAATGACATTCTCGCGTGTATAACTCGTCGGTGTTTTGAATAGCGAAATTAAGACTTCATCCAATACTTGATTGCGCTCATCGCGGATAGTTCCAAGATGAATGGTATGACTGGCTTCCTGCGTCAAATCTTTGGCAGGGAAAACATCATTGATAATATTAATTGCTTCTGGACCTGATAAACGAATGACGGCTATGGCTCCTACTCCAGGAGGAGTGGCGAGGGCTACTATTGTTTCTGGTTGATGGTTGACCGTTGACGGTTGACGGTCTGCTGTATTCTTATTGTTTTCGGTCATCTTTGCAAAACTTGTTTTATGTTCTGCAAATGTACGTTGAAACTCCGTTTTTGGAAGCTATTCCGTTTTTATTTTATTTTCCTTGATACATGGAAAGCAAAAGTCCCTATGCGTTTGCTACGCATAGGGACACAATTTTACTCCAAATAAAATCACTATTATCTTTTGGATAGAGAGGGGTTGAGGGGGTCTGAGTTGAGGGTTTAGGGTTGCGAGTTTTGAGTAGAGTCTGATGCGTAACTCAGCACGCGCAACTCCCAACCCAAAACTCACAACTCTTAACCCGTAACTCTATTTAATGAGAACCATTTTGCGTGTTGCTGAATAGTTTTCAGTATCTAATTGGTAGTAGAAGATGCTGCCTGCTCCCAATTCGGCGCGGTTAACTGCGATTTGGTGGTAACCTGCAGTGTACTCACTTTCTACAACTTTCATCAATTTTCCACTTACATCGTAAACAGTCAAAGTCGCTTTTCCAGCATTTGGCAAGAAGAATGGAATTTCTGTTGCCTCTGTGAAAGGATTTGGACGGTTTTGATACAATGCAAATGCTTCGTCAGCAGAAGAGAATGCAAATTCAACATTCATCGTCTCCGCTGTTGTTCCGTAGGCAATAGCAGTTGTTTTCGCTGAAGAGATTTCCATGAAATCACTTGGTGCGCCTGCTTTTTTCGCATTGAATACTAGGCTGAAAATAACTGTGTTATCTTCTAAGTCCATTGCTGTCTCGTCAGAGTGTGCTACAGTGATGTAACCTGCTTCTACATGTGTTGTTGCGAAGTCTGCTTCTGTTGAGAAATCAGTTGATTTCACACCAACAAATTCTAAAGCATCTACATCAAAATCACAAGTAAATTGGTAACTACTGATATTTCTATACTCTTGTGCAGTTACCTCAATTGTTAGGTTTTCACCTGCCTTGAACGGCGTATTTTTCACACCAAACTGTAAGATTTCACCTGTGCTACGCTCGTCTGCGTTACCGCTTAAGTTAGCTTGTGCGTTACCGTTTACATCACCGATTTTTACAGCGATGAAGTCAGCATCTAATTGACTTGCAGAGAAGTTATTGAAGTTTAACACTTCAGGGAAACCTGCTTCCCACGGGTTTTGTGGGTTAGGGAATGTGTAACTTGCGTCTACAAAACGCCAGCTTGTGTTATTAAGCAATTCATTGTCCATTGTCAAAATCAAACGACGTAATGCAACGATATCAGATGTTGTGATACTTTGTGAGTTATTCGCATCTGCCGCAATCATTTTGTATGGAGAGTCCAACAAGTTGATGCTCAAGATGTGAGATTTAATCACTGTCAAATCGAAAGTAGTCACACCGTTATCGTGGTCTACATCATGCATACTATTTACAGAGTAATCGTAGTCTAATGCTACCTCATTGAATGTATAAGTTCCAGTTTCATTAGTAGTTACCGCAACGTTATTGTTACCATTTAATTCAACTGTTGCTCCTAATAAGCCTTCGCCCGCTTCCGTCGTGATAGTTCCCGCAATAACTGGGGCATCAGGTGCAACACATGGCGTACCGTTAGTAGTCAATAGATTATCTTGAATGATAACTTGAGTAATACAGTAATCGTAATTACCTTCTTCATCAATGAAGTAAACAGGTACGTCATTTGGTCCTAATTGATTACAAGTGAATACCATACCTGTATCAAGAGGATTAGTACTGAATGAAGCCGTTACTTCACCACCACAAGTATCAAAACTACCTGCATCTAAATCGCTTGCCCAGATTTGAACCATTGGTGGGTTTGTATCCATAAGGTCGATGATTACTCCACCGTTACAGTATGCAACTGGGGCTTTACAATCTACGATTTTGAAAGTAATTTCATGGGTAGATGAATTTCCACATCCGTCTTCAACAGTATAGCGTAAACGGTGGCTACCTAATGGTGCTACGCCGTTAAATTGTCCACTTCCAGAAGTATCAAATGCATCATCTAATACATTATCATTGAATGCATCTAAGACCCAGTATGTCTCTAAATCAGAAGTACAGTTTTCATCAATATCGATTGGTAAACTAGCACTACCAGTTACACAGTTGTCGTCAACACAGAATTCTGTTTCACCAGCAAATGTGATTACAGGAGCAATCGTATCAACGATTTTCAATGTTTGTGAATATGTCAAATGACCAGCATTTCCAAAGGTTGTTTCATCAATTACTTCTCCTTCGATTGAAGAGAAGTTATCGCTAAATTCTACTGTTGGAAGGTTTGCATCAAAAGTACACAAGTTCACAACTTCGTAGCGACGGATAATTTTGTAACAAGCTCCGTCATCAGACAAGTTGAACACTTGGTCTGTATGACTTACTGCGATTAAATCACATCCAGTAGACTCGATAATTACTCCGTCCTCAGACGGTAGCTCACCACAAGTGCCTTCAAAGTCAGCAGGGAAAGTTAATGTGTAACCTGCCTCATAAAGAATCAAGATATTTTGCTCACAAATTTCACCTACATTTCCAGAAGCATCCGTTGAACGGAAACGACGCGTTACAAATCCATTTCCACAGCCTTCAAAGTTTGTAACTGGCTCTAATTCTTCCACTTCTGCTGCACAGTTGTCATTGGCAGTTGCAGAACCAAATTGTTCTTCCAAGTCATCAATATCAGTAATGTCAATATTATTTTCACTTAAAACTAAACAAGAGATAGTAATATCACTCGGTGCGATACAAGTAGGAATTTCTTTATCTTCAATGCGTACTTCGATAGTACAACTTGCTTCGTTTTCATAACAATCAATAACTTTCATCATTATCATTACAGTATCACCAAGCTCATCACAGTTAAATTCAATTTCAGAAGAGTAGTCAATATCTTCTTCCGTCACACGCTTAACTTCATAACGGTCAATACAACAGTTGTCATTAGAGCCGTCATCAAAAGAAACAGCCTGAACAGTTGCATAACCAGCAGAGTTTAAGACTACATCAGTCACTTCATCACAAACTGGTGTTGGATTAGTATTATCAACTACTTCTAGTTGATATTGTACTTCTCTTTCATTTCCACAGTCATCTACTGCAACGTATGTAATAGTATGTAGACCGATTGGTAAACCTGGCTCAGGGATAGATGCACCGTCGTTACCATTTACTCCATTTACATAAGTAGCTTCACCAATTGCGGTATAGATTGATAGAGAAGTAGAACCACACTTGTCAAATACGACAGGGATAGGAATCATTCCTGTAGTAGCACATGGTTGAGGGTGTTCACCCGGAATATTTGCTTCTAAAACAAAGTCTTCACCAATGATGAAAGGCGCTTGTGTATCAGCAACTTTGATCACCTGTACATTGTCATTTCCAGCTATGTCTTCTAAAATAAGCTCTCCAGTACACCAATTTAATACTGTCCAAGTTCTAACAATTTTCAATCCTGAACAAACACCTAAAGTATCATCACTATGCGTTACTGCGTAGTTACAAAATAAACCTTCTTCGATATTTACACTACCTGAGCCCGATTGAGCTAAGCTAGTAGACGGGATGAAGAACGGAACATCAATAGGTTCTGTCGTAGGGTCAAAATCTGGGATGTTAGAAGCTAAAGGAGTCGGGTCTGTCAAGTTTGGATGAGCAGAATATTGCTCACAACCCCAGATAATATCTTGAGGAAACTCAGGTAAATCTGGTTGTTGAATGATAATTGTTTGCTCACATGATAAATCAGAAACATTTCCAACTGCATCAATAGCTGTGTATGTACGCGTAATAATTACTCCCGAACAAATGTCATCATCATTAACTACTTCATTGCTTAAAACAACAGTCACTTCCGAACAATTATCAACTGCCGTAGGTGCTAAAACACTATCTACCTCATCAGAGCAGAAAATAGGAATAATACTACCAGAACCAGTAGGACAGTTAATAACTGGACCTAATTTATCTTCTAAGACGATACTAGCCCAACAAGAATTGTCTTCACATAAGCTTGCTACATTTACTGTTAGAATCTCGCCAATATTTTCACAAGTAACTTTGTTACCGAATGCTTCTCCATATTGATTAGTGATACTCACTTCATAGCAACCTTCACCTGTTCCTGTAATTCCTTCCAAAATAATATCTGGAGTAATCACAGCACATCCATTTTCATCTAAAGAAACCTGTACATTATCATTACAAGCTAATGTTGTTTCTTTAACAAAAATATCAATAATATCCATTCCCATACAATCTGTACCAGCATCACCTGTTTCTGTAACTTTAAGTTGTAATGGTCCTTGTGTATCTCCTACTTCAACAGTTACTGTTTCTTCAGTACTTGAACCAACGATAGTCAATCCTGCTCCAATAACTTCCCATTCAAATGAGTGTCCTAAGTTTAAAGGCTCAATTGTAAATGTTTCTTGTGAACCTGGACAAATTAATGTTTCACCAACAATCGTTGGTGTTGGACTTTCAACTACTATAAAATCAGCTGGACTACGGTCACTAACACAAGGTCCACAGCTACATTCAGCATAAAATGTAGTTGTTCCCGCAACGGCTGTACCTACAGTCGGCCAAAATGGAGAGCCTGTACCTACTACCGCGCCTCCCATTGCTGCATCATACCATGTTATTACTGCTGGCATTCCACTAGGGCATACGTCACATGTAGCTGTTAATCCATGTGCAGGATTAACTATTTCGTCCATACATACTACAAAGTCCGTTGTTTCAGGTGCATTAGGATTGTCACCAGCTAATACTTCTACTGTAGTTGTAGCTGTACCACCACATTCTAGAGGGTCTACACCGCCAACAGGTTGTACTGTAACAGTGTAAGTTCCTGGCATTAAACCAGTAAATGCACCACTCATTTGGAATGCGCCACCATTTAGACTGTACTCTACATCCACTCCTACACCCGCTGAACCTGTTGCATTTATAGCACCGTCAGTAGCTGCTGGACAAGATGCAGGTGTTACCGCAAGGTCTAACATCACTGCTCCAGAAGAGAAACCAGCGTCAATTGTATGATTCACAAAACCTGTACATGGCGTTATGTATGCAGCAGCAATCAATTGTTGAGCAAATGCAGGTGCATTTGGATCTCCAGCGATTGCATCACTATCATTACTGTCAGCATTAGGAGCTTGACCAGCATTTGCTTGCGTCAATTGATAGTTCTCGCCACCTAAAGTTAAAATATTTGTTCCATTGTCATATTGACCATTTGTACCAAATGCAATATAGTAAGTTCTATCTGACTCCAAATCCGTATCTGGAGAAGTCGTACTAGCAGAAATAACACTACTGTTAAAGTAGTATTGTCCATTATTATCAGATACCACTGTAGCCAATAATGTACCGTCTTCTTTGTATAAAGAAACATTTACACCCGGTAAAGGCTCTTCACAAGCGTCTTGAATACCATCTCCATTACAATCAATCCACACGTAGTTTCCTACTTCATTTGGTGCTTGACTACACACTAATTCTAAATCTCCTAAACCATTAGATTTACCTGGAAAACCAGTTCCATCACCAGCTTCTGATACGAAAACTTGATAATTACGGTCACGTCCTCCTGTAGTATTATCAAACCAAGCAATACCACCAGCATCTATAGCTCCCAAAGGATCATAAACAGTAGCAACTACATCACCAGAACCTGGCAATAATGCTAATGCCCCTAAAGCAGTTTCACTATGAATTACAAAACGGTTACGATTACCTGTAGGGTTAGCAGGGAATTGGTCTTCCCAATAGTATTCTTGACCATTAGGTCCTTGTGGCCAGTTACTTCCGATAGCATTAGTACATGTAGGGTCTCCACCTTCTACGACTAATGTACCATTTACATTACATACACGTACCATATCTCCAGCAGAGAATGTAGTGTATAAAGTATTGTCTCCAGGGTTAGGTCCATAATTTAAGTAACCACCTTGTTGTGCAGTTCTATCTAAATATCCTAAAATCATAGAACCATCCGTATCAAACTCTATGTCAGATAGAATTGGTTGCGGATAAGCCACTCGACCATTAGCTTCATCTGTGCGGATTACATTGAAATCATTTGACCATGGAAACCATTGATTTCTTTCATTTTCGTAGTTGGTATCAGTATTAAATGGGTCTCCACGTAGATAATCCAAAGACATCGTGAAAAACTCAGTAAAGTTAACACCGTCATATTTTACTATAGTTGCTGTCAAATCTGCCACATCTTGTGAATTTTCAGCAGAACAGACTCCTCCGATGAATAATTCTCCGTTGTGAAAATTTAATGCCCAAGGTCTCCATTCGCTAGCATCATCACAATTAAATGCAGGGATAGGAGTTGAAGTCACCTGTGCTGCGCCAGGAATAGCACCTGTAGCAATATAAGTAGTAAGGTCAATTGCAATTAACTCACGAGAAAGTAAGTTTACAGCATAAAGAGTCTTACCATCATCAGAGATATCAATATCCCCAATAGACATTTTTGCAGTTAAAGAAAATGCTTCTGTATCAAAATTTGGTTGGTCTGTAAAACCAGGTAATGGATTAGCAATACGAGGATCAGTTCCTGTATTGAAACCCAAAGCATCTAAATCAATAATACCAGCAATACTAGGATTATTAATGTCATTAACATCCATCATATAAATAGCACCTGTTCCACCTGGGCCAAAACCCATGTGACGGCGCATTACGGCAGAAGAAAAGATTGTTTTTGTCGAACGTTCGTAAGAAACACCCCACAAAGCACCTACCTCTTTTGCTGTAAATAGTTCAATATTTTGATTTTCTCCTTGAGCATCGTATTGAATAGCTAAAAATGCCAATGAGTCTCCACTTGCAGTACCTGCATCGCCCGAGCCATTAATATAACAAGGGACTGCGATAAGAGGGTTGTCTTGATGAAATTCGGACTCATTACCTACACCTACAGAAATATCACAAGTACCTGGCATAGTAAATTGGACATCTGTTCCATTTTCAGGACCAAATGTCGTAAACCATAAAAAGTCTAAACTTTCAGGAATAGCGAATTCAACGCGGTAGTTTTGTCCTGGTGTTAAACCAGTAAAGACATACTCTCCATTAGCATCTGTAACGACCGAAGTTGTAGCTTCAACACTAGTGTTAGTTGCATCACAAGTAAATAAATACACTTCAATTCCTGCTTGAGCAGGCTCTAAAGCTTCTTGTGCACCATTAAAGTTAAAGTCGCGAAATGCTTTTCCTCCAATAACGTCAGGAGCGACATTACAAGGAGCGATAAAAGCGGGTGCGTTGTATGTTTTTTGAGAAGAATTAGTAAAAGCTTCTTTTTCATTGAAGCTTTCGTTGGCGGCATACTGACAAGCAGTATCATTTGTTTCGAAATAGTTTTTCGCAAAGACGGATACAGCAAAAGCAGCTGTGAGAGCACAAAGCAACATTGTACGCGTCATAGATTTAGAAAAACCACGTCGGTTAAGGACCGATTGCATCATGGGATGTAATTTTTTTTGAAAAGAATAGTGATTTAAGAGTATTATTTGAAATTTTAAAAACATCTCATCATTACATAATCAATTGTTAATCAATTCATTACATTCAAATCAGACATAGATATAACAGCCGCAAAAGAGTACAATTCTTTTGTGATTCATTATCAGATATATTCATTTATCATCTCCGCACAAGGCATTAATCTTCCGTGTTTAACTTGTTATTTCAAATTAAACTGTCATTGATAAATGATTGAACAAATTGATTCTGAAAGTCAATTTGTCACTAAAAATTAAAAA
>CAZQTE010000234.1:0-9182 GCA_964595615.1 uncultured Saprospiraceae bacterium | reverse complement strand
GCATACTTAGGTTTGGTACAGCGTTTCAAATCTCGTTTCCGTATCACGACAAATGGTAGTCAATGTATCTCTTGTGGTAACTGTTCGACTTACTGTGAAATGGGAATTGATGTACGTAGCTACGCGCAAAAAGGACAAGACATTGTTCGTTCGAGTTGTGTAGGATGTGGTGTATGTGCGGCGGTTTGTCCACGTGGTGTTTTGCGTTTGGAAAATTCTGGCGAAGATGTGAATGAGCGTGCTTTTGCTGAACGTGCGATTCATATTTCGGAAGACCAGGTAACTTTGTTATAAGTACGAATTACGATTTACGAAGTACGACCGTTCTGACTTGGGCGCGTGCTTTGGACTTTGCAATATAATAGAAAAGGCTTCGCATTTTGCGAAGCCTTTTCTGTTTACCACAAGTTTGGTAACGGTCATTTGATTTAATAGAAAGCAGAAATTTCTCATTTCCCATTTACCTAAACAAATAAAAATGCCCGTTACCTTTTCACAACAAAAAAGGTAACGGGCACTATTTTTCTCAATATTTCAGGAAAATATAAATAGTGACAATTATTCAAACTAAAGTGACCGTTACCAGCCCGAGATAAATAGTCACACGCACAAATCAAAGCAGTCGTACTTCGTAAATCGTACTTCGTAAATCAATCCTCTTCTACCAAAACCACCTCCGTCAAAGAATAAATCAACTTATTAATATCTCCCGAATTCAACTGCAAAATCCCTTTAATCGTCACTGGGTCAGCCGTATATTCAATTGGTTCAATCGCCGCCACTTCCATAACTGTCTCAGGACCTGCGCCACCACAAAAGAAGCACATATTGTAAGGAAAAGCAGAGAAGACAAATTCCTTGTGACTTTTATAACCCTCCACAGGAATAATATAACCACTAATTGTAATTTCCTTTCCGTCCAATTTTTGCACCTCATTACTAAATACAGGAACATCAACTTTAAAACCTAAAAATTCATCGTACTGCTTTTTAAAAGTAATTTTAGAAAGCGTTTTCCAAGAATTTGATTGCGCTTGTGCTGCTGTTGTTAAAAGTAAGAATGCAGTTAATATCGTCAGTAATTTTTTCATTATTTTGTTTTGTATCGTAATTGGCAACTCCAGTTTCAAAAAGTAAACGAATGAAAACCCAAAAAGCTACTTAGTAACGCTAAAAAAATAACTCCGCCACTTGGACAGGTCAAATTTTCCTCATTTTTCACTTGAAATCAATCAAAGTATTAACAATTATCAATCTTTCAAGCCAAAACTGAGAAAAATTATTCCCGATAGCTATCGGGACCAACTTGTCGGACTTATTCTTTCACCGTTACTTAACCAAAAGTTCAAGCCCAAAAATTTACATCTTAACCCATTTAAAAACCACAGGTTCAGACCCACCTTCTGTAAATTCCAAAAGATAAACACCTCTACTTAAATATCTCAAATCATCTCCAAACTCATACCAATCAGGCTCTACTATTTCGTCAAATATCGTCCGAATAAAGGCTCCTTTATCATCATAAAGAACCGCTTTAACCGAAGTTTCTTTTGTAACAGTAAAGGTAATATTGACTTCATCAGAAAAAGGATTTGGGAAATATTTAAAATCCTCAATTGCTTCTCCATTGAATGGCGGAACAGGGGGGGCAGGCGGAATAGCCTTAATATTCGTCGCGCCGGGGCTACCAAATTCATGGACAGAAGCCCAATTTTCTGCCGAAATATTATCCAATTCTGGACTGATAAGTTCTAAAGTGCCGCCTTGACCATTCGCCTCAGCTGACCAATCTGCATCTGGTAAATAATAAACACCGTCTTGCAATTCTAAACCTGGCGTATACAAACGAACCGCATCGCCCATACTGGACAATCCAAAATCAAAATCTCCCATGACATTTTCAACATCAGGATAAATGCTTTGAAAAAGAGCCTTGTCTCTTGCCAAAACTAAATATTCGCTCGTATCAAGCATTGTATTCTCTGGAAAGACAAACTGATTTTCATCATCATTATCTTTCAAAATAAAACCCGAAATATCCATAGGCATATCCGTTGGATTATGCAATTCAATCCAGTCCTCCGTATCGCGTATTTCCGATGAATTATAATTAATTTCATTAATCACTACACCCTCATCGTAGATGACTTTATCAAAAACAGGAATGACAAGAACATTATTTTTTAAGTCAAACTCAAGTTCTTCTTCCTCCGAAGACACCGCACCCGCCCAATGAGAAAAAACGTGCCCAGGTCTGGCAACCGCTCTAATTTTTATCGGCACATTCTCAAAATAATCTCCTTCCCATTCTTCTTCTACAATGTTCAAACGATTATTAATCAAAACATATCCCTCTGTTGGGTCTTCATTATCAATCGTTAACTCATGATAATCTGGTAAGTTAAAAACAGACTTAATATGACCCTTTACACGCGTCGGGCGTTGATTTCCAAAGTTGCGCATAATGTTAATTTGTCCATTCCAAAAAGCAGCGGGTTCATTATGAAGGCTAAAATGGGCTGGAATTTCAGAAGCAATCTTAGCTGCAGTAGTATCGATATGCTCCAAAACTTTTGCGGGTAGAAAACGTGTATTCATTTCGTCCGCAAAGCGATTGACCAAACTATTTCGGAAAGAAATATTTTCTGTTAATTTTCTGAATAAGAGAGTAGAATAAGGAGGATTTGGCCAACCAGGTCCATTAGGTTCCATGGCAAAATCGAGTGTATTGTGAAAGTGGCTATTCGCATCCCAAATAGAAAGTCCAAAATCTGTATCAAACAAAATCCAACGCCATTTGGTATCAGGTGTTCTCCAAAATTTGATATTATTACCAGGCCAGTCAGTATTCGCAAAGTAAATCTGTGCCACGTAGTAAATGATGTAATTTTCAATATCAATTCTATCTGCAACAAACTGATAATTTTGATTTGAACCCAAAGAATTATTGGTCACAAAATCAATAACCTCCATGTAGCTTTGATTATCTCCTTGGATAATATCGCCTCCAAACTCCAGAATACTTACCTCTTCAGGGGCAACACCATATTTTGAAGCTAAAAAGTGTTCATTCACTTTTTCTCGCATATTGTAAATACCCCAATATTCCCCATTGAGATAGGCGGCAGTTGGTCGATAAGCTTGATATTCTAAGCCTGCGCCAGCCATCAAACCCGTTATTGTCGCATCACGCATATTAGAACGAAAAAGGTCATTCCCAGCATTACGAAGAATAATTGCTTGAAAATTTTCATAGTCTAATTCTGGAAAAAATGGATAATTAATTTCTCCAATACCATATTCTTTTCTCGCAAAAATCGACAAAGAGCGTTGGTCTTGTCCTCGACTATAATTTCCGAAAATTTTCGTGCCTGCATCAAACTCAACACCTAAACTTCTATCTTCTTCATAGAAAGTAAGATGAATAGGACGTTCCCAATCTTCCCAAAAATTTGCTCCAAAGTGCGGGAAATTAGCATCGTAAGTATCTCCAAAAACATAAATCCCTGTATCATTATCAAAGAAGTTATCTGGCTCTGTTACTAAAGAAACAACAGGTAAATCATGATAATCATTGACCAAATAAGACTTAGTCTGTGTACGCGAGGGAAGATAATTTTCTCTAAAAATTCGGGCGCGGACAACTCGATTTTGATTGATACTCAGAGGCAATAAATAAGCAGGAGAGTTTTCATTTGGAATAGTCGCATCCAAGGTATATCGGATAGTCGCGTCGGGAGTCTCTGTACTTAGATTTAGCGAAAGCACACTTACAGAACCTCCAGGATGAGAAAAAATAACGTCAGCCTCATTTATACCCAAGAAACCTGTAGATGGATTTTCTGTGCCAGGTGTCATTTCTTCAAAGAGAAGTAAATCGTCCGTTCCTGTTGCCACTCCCCAAGAGTAAGTTTCAATTCCCGAAGGAATGAGCAAACTATCCGCTAATTCTCCATTATTATCGAACAAATAAAGAGTCTCACCGCCAGACGAAATTTTAAAATTTGTATGAAAGGCGCTGTCAGTAAAATTCAAGACAGGAGGAGGAGGAATGCCCTCTGCCGTAGCCGTATTATAACGAGCAGACAAAAAGGGAATCGCCGTAAAATCAGAGGAACTTGCACTAATATTATGCACTTGTACACAAAGAATATTTTCGCCAGCCAGCAATTCGCCATTAGTCAAAACAAACTTATTCGCTCCAAAACCTTGGTAAATTTCTGCTTCATGGTCGGTTGGTGTGCCAGCATTGAAAGCAGGAGGTTGACCATTGATATTAATACGCGCCACTTCTAAACCATTCAAATAAGCTACAAATCCATCGTCGAAATCCATTCCTAAAATAATTTCTTCAATGGCTGCGGGGTCAGCAATATTAAACTTCTTTCGCAAAAAAACAGATTGAGTTCCAACAGGTAAAATCGTCGCATCATCTCCGTCTGCATAACCAAAACCTGAAACCCCTTCTTCCCAATCAGAGTCATCAAAAGAAAGACTTTTCCAAGCCGCATCTACCTCTTGACTTGGCACTAAGTAACGATAGGTATCTCCTTGATTAATCAGAGTACGCACCGTTGTCAATTCTGTCCGATTCTTATCCGATGCCCAAATCCGCAAATAAGCATCCGCATCCAAACTCACCTCTGGAAATGTCCATTTATTAGCTTCATTAATGTCATCCGTTATCGTCCAGTTTTCTAAAGAAACAGCATTGGAAGTGGTATTATGTAACTCAAACCAATCAGGAGAATCACCGTCTTCATCGAAGAAAGTTCGATTAGAAGAAACAGCTTCATTAATGCGAATTTGCTGCGCAGAAATAAATGAAATTGACGAAAAAAGCAGAAAATATAGAAAGAGAAAATAATTCCTGTTTAGAGAAGATGTCATAAAGCTTATTTTTTTGGTACCGTAACCTATATATCGGCAAGAGGATAAATTTACGACTTTTTACTATGCTTTAAAAGGAAGTATTCAAGATTTGCTAATAGGCGCTATTAATGAACTAAAATAACAGGTATTTTGGAAGTATTTATTTCTACACCATTCCTCAATAAGAAATTAGTTTTTTGTACCAAAAGCTAAGCTTTTATCCTATTTTTACAAAAAAAACCGTTCTTTGATAAATCCCGTGACAGGAAAAAAATAAAAAGCTAAATTCAAACAACTTCTTAGCTTATTATTTTTTTCATGCTCACTTTCATGCCTGTCCCGTACCTCGGTCGGGGGGATTTGCCAAAGAACCAAAAGAATAAGATGGAAAACCAAGAACCGAAGCTAAAAAAGACATTAGGACCACTCATGCTGTGGGGATTAGGCGTTGGCTACGTCATCTCTGGTATGTATTTCGGTTGGAATTTAGGACTCGAAAAAGGTGGAACCTTAGGACTCGCCATAGCGACAGGCTTCATCATTATCATGTACCTCGCCTTCACTTTCAGCTACACCGAATTGGCCTGTGCTATCCCTAAAGCAGGCGGCGCATTTGATTACGCCATGCGAGGATTAGGAAAGAATTGGGGGTTTTTAGGAGGAATGGCGCAAAATATTGAATTTATTTTCGCACCGCCCGCCATAGCCTTCGCGATAGGCGCGTATCTCAATTTATTCATGCCCGCCGTCCCCATAATCGCGATAGCCATAGTCGCCTATCTCATTTTTACTGCTTTAAATATCTACGGAGTCAAAGCCGCAGCCTCTTTCGAACTCATCATCACTATCATCGCTGTCGCCGAATTATTAATTTTCGCAGGCGCGAGTTTACCTCATTTTGAATGGGTAAATTTAGAACGAAATGCTTTGCCAAATGGTTATGCAGGGGCATTTGCCGCCTTGCCATTTGCCATTTGGTTCTTCTTAGCCATAGAAGGCGTCGCGAATGTCGCCGAAGAAACGGTCAATCCACAACGCAATATTTTAATCGGATTTGGCTCTGCAATAGCCACTTTGGTAGTGCTTTGCATCTTGACTTTTTGCGCCTCTGTGGGCGTAGCAGGCTGGGAAGGCGTCGTCTATGAGTCGCCAGGCGCGGCAGCATCTGACTCGCCCTTACCTTTAGCTTTAAAAAATATTTACGGCGAAGGACACATCTTATACACCCTCGTGACGAGCATCGGATTATTTGGTTTGGTCGCGTCCTTTCACGGCATTATCTTAGCGGCAGGGCGGGCAACTTATGAGTTTGGTAGAGTAGGTTTCGCGCCACGACTATTAGGAAATATCAATCCTAAATTTCAAACGCCAGCCAACGCTTTAATTTTCAATACGGCCATTGGCATCATTGCCCTTTATACGGGTAAGACTGCGGAAATCATTACCATTGCTTGTTTTGGTGCATTGACTTTGTATATCGTTTCTATGGTTGCTTTGTTGAAGTTGAGAGAAAAAGAACCGAATTTAGAACGTCCATTTAAAGTTCCGTTTTATCCTTTTACACCGATTGTTGCTTTGGTGATTGCGAGTGTTGCTTTTGTGGCGATTACGGTTTATAATCCTGTTTTGGCGGTGATTTATTTTGGGATTGTTGGGGGGGCGTTTTTGATATTTAGGGCTACTTCAAAATAAAAAGAATGAAAGTATTGACTATAATATTTTTTTTAGTATTGTCTTTTACTACTGGAAATTTCAAAATCGAAAACCCTATTGTAGAGAAGGAAGGATATTATTTTAGTATTGCAAGTAATACTAAATTAGGAAACTCTAATATTTGGGTTACGAGTTATTATAATGGTTTTATTGATGAAAAAAGATGGAATGAAAAACAGAAAGTTCGAATTTGTTCTTACAATAAGAGTGTTCCAAAAACATTTGATTTAGTCCGAGAGGAGAATGAATTTATGATAGAAGAAGACTTTCTGGAACGAATTATAATGGAAAAAGAAACCAAGACTGCGGAGATTAGAACATTACTACAGCAGAGCGAAAATATATTTAAGCAGTCTGGACGGAAAAACATTACTTTTAGGATAGTTTATGGAAATTTTAAGTTTATCAAGAATAAAGGTAAAATGAAAGAGTATGAAGAACGTATTTCTTCTCATAGCCACAGAGGAATAGGTGTTATTTCAGGTGAAGAGAAAATTCAATTCTTTGACCTTGTTAATTATGATAATTTGAGAAGATTGAGTAATAAAGAGAGTGAAAAAGTTAAGATAAAAAGGAACTGTTATTAATAAAAACACCCATGATAAACTGGATACTCCAAAAAAATCTAACAAAGTCCACAGACTTGGACAGAATAAAATCCGCTTTAAATGGCGAGAAAGAGATATGGGAAGAGGTAGAAATAATTCCATTTTCAGACAAGATACCAATCACAAGAAATGAAGACTCATTTAAAATCATCTATGGCTCAACAACTTTCATGTTAAATGCTTTTAAAGATGAAAAGTTGAAAAAAGGCGTATTTTATGACCCTGCTACTTTTCAAATGAAGAATTATGTTGACAAATGGAAAGATAATATTCTCAATAGTAAAGGTCAATTGCTCAAATTTAGAGAACTTAGCAAACTGAAAAGTGCTAAAGATAAGACCTGGTTTGTTCGACCAAACCACGACGGAAAAGAATTTAGTGGGCGCGTTGCTTCTTTTCAAGAATTAGTAACTTGGAGTAAGAAAATCTGTGATTTAGATTTACCTGACTTCAATAAAGAAACAGAGATTTGGATTTCAGAACCAAAAGAAATCAAGAAGGAATGGCGATTATTTATTGTCGATGATGAGATTGTCTCGGTATGTAGATATATGAAAAATGGAGACTTAGATGAAAGTGCAACTGACCTTCCAACTGAAATGATAAGTTTTGCCAAGGCAAGAATTGAGGAATATAGATTGGATGATGTTTATGTAATGGACATTGCTGAGGTCGCGGAAGGATTTAAGTTGATTGAGTGTAATTGCTTTAATGGGACGGGCTTTTATACGCATGATATTGAAGGGATTGTTAGGGCTGTGAATGATTTTGTAAGGAAAGAGAAGACGTAATTAAATGCAAATATTTTTTCATGAAGAAATACATAATTGAAGTAAATAAAGGTGGGGAGTTCATTTCAGGGGAAGTATCACAAAAGGCATATGAAAGATTTAAATACTTTGTAGATAATTATACTTTTGAAAGAGATTTGAATGGTAGAAAGGATACTAAACTTGGATTATTATTACCCAAAGATGAAAGAGTTTGTAGATTTTGTCAAAAAGGGCACCCTGAAGTGAAGTTTGAAACTAAAGCTCACACGATACCTCAGCAATGGGGTAGATGTAAACCTATTAATCTTTTTGAATGTGATGATTACAATGGACAATTTTCAAA
Source organism: uncultured Saprospiraceae bacterium (assembly GCA_964595615.1). Classification (GTDB taxonomy): domain Bacteria; phylum Bacteroidota; class Bacteroidia; order Chitinophagales; family Saprospiraceae; genus JAHDCG01. Next base: position 873 of record CAZQTE010000234.1, on the reverse strand, counting down.
ATGGGAAACTGATTTTGGTGATTATTTTTTGATTAACAGAGCATTGATTGGAAGTAAGAAGAAGAAAGGGTATCCTAAATACAAAACAAAATCGAGTACTCAAATAGAATCGATAAGTCCTGATAAACTTGACTTATCTGAATCGGACAGAGAAAAAGTAATAAAAAAAATAGGAAAAGATAAGTTTGTAATATTAATTAGACAAGGAAATATTGAAGAAGTGAAACGTGAAGGAAATATGATTTATTTTAATCTTCTACGAAAACCTTTTAGACCAATTAATGTGTATAAAGTATTTTTAAAAATAGGTTTATCATTGATTCCCGAAATAGATTTACCGAAATTTACTTTCTTACTTAAACTTTTAAACTCCGATAGAGAAATACCAAAGGAGAAAGAAGATAGTTTTAGTGGATTTTCAATTATTCATTCTCAGTTTAGTACATTCAAATCTATTTTTGAATTCCCTATTGTTTCTTTATATAAAAAAAATGTTCAGAGTAGTAATTTTATAGAACGAGTTATGGTCATTTTTTTTCGAAAATTCATTTTATCAAATTCCTTTACTCTCTAATGAAGATTTTAACAAGTTGATGATAGGAGAAGTGAAAATGAAGATAGCTCAAATAAGCCCATATCTAAACCCCGCAATTTCAATAAATGCAATGAATAGTAAAATATTTCACGAAGACATGGAAAATATTCAAGAAGAAGAATTAAAGATATTTTGTTCAAGATTGATAAAAGACAGTCGGGTGGAGTTTACTATTAAAGAAAATAAGGAGTAAATCATTATTATGAAAAACTTACTAAATTATAACAATGATTAAACCCAAAATAGTCTGCATGGGCGACAGCCTCACCGAAGGCTAC
>CAZQTE010000233.1:0-9192 GCA_964595615.1 uncultured Saprospiraceae bacterium | reverse complement strand
TAGAAGGAAAAAGAACAAGTATAATGGCTCAAGTTATTGAATTACTTTTACTAAGTAATTACAAAACTTTATTGATTTGAAAAATGGGTTGTTTCTATTAGGAAACAGCCCATTTTTTATCAATATTGCAAACATGCCTCGGCTTTCCGTTTAAACTCTACACTACGAATTAGACGTTTGTAAGAATTTTCGTTGTGTTTTAAATTTTCTTTTTCTGATTTATCTTGAAAGTAAAAGTCTGCAAAGGCAGAAATACCTTTTATTTCAAATCCAATTTTGACCAAACACCTGGCACGTTCTTTTGAATCTTGAGAAGATAATTCTACGTGTTTATTTATCGCACGATTAGTATATCGCTCTATTTGTCTTTTAGTTGGTGTGTCAAAATTAAATTGATGTTTTTCTGGTTTGTGTTTGCTATATTTAAGAACAAACTCATCTTTTGTTTCTAAAGGAAAATCATTGATATCTTTAGGAACATCTACCAATTCATTTTCATAAAATAAGCCATCAATCTCATAAGTATAAGTATTCTTATCTTTTGAAAGGGATATAACAGCTATCGTTTCTTCATCAAAGTGAATTTCCTTAGTTTTTTTACTCCATTGTAAACCAAGGCCGATCAAAGCTATTACAAAAAATATCAAACCAAAAAATCCCGCAGTTTGCCATAAATGCTTCTTCTCTGTTTTCTTTCGCTTTTCATTTAAAGGCGTCTGAATGGTTTTATTAATTTCAAAAGAATAGCTATAATTATTCTCATTTCGCTTGATATGTACTTCACAAAATTCTTCATCAATAAAAAATGAATAGGACTTTGTTTCCTTAACTTTAAAATCAATTACTAAAACTTTACTATTCAAAGTAATCAGGACATGACCTGTCGTATCGCCATGATAAAGCGTGACCGTTTGCGGCGGTAGGGTTTCGACATATTGCCAAGTGAATTGTCCCATTTAATTTTGAGTTTTGAATTAAAAAGTGTGTCCAAACATTTATAGTTGCGTCTTCCTTTAAGTGCATGACACTATTTATTCGGACATTTTGAGAGGATATTTTTTCGTTATTTTCCTCTTAAAAATAGTCGCGTGATGCAGACCATGCAACGATTTTTAAAAGAAAACTATCAAAAAAAACTCTCTCTCAAATTTATCCGAATAAATAATGTCAGGCACTTATTTAACTTAAATTCTGGAAAAAGATACAAAAAAACGGCTTGCATAATCTAAAGTCATACAAGCCGTTTTTTAATGCTCTTGGCATTTCTACACATTTAAAAACATCATCAAAGAATCATAGCGTTCTTTCAAAGTATCAAAATAATCACTTTCATTAAAAGAAGCTTTTACTTGATAACCAAAGCGATCAAAAGTTGCCAAAAGTGCTTGAATAGATTGTAAATTAATTTTTAAAGTTACATCAATCAAAGAATCATCTAAGCCTGAAGAAATGAATGAACTGATGATATTTGCATTTTCAGACTCAGCAATTCGTGCAATTTCCGCTAAAGAATAATCGCGACGATGCATTTCTAAAACAATGATACTTCCAGGTTCTGTAAAAGCCCCAGTAGCTGCGAAATAATTAATCAAATCTTCTTGAGAAATCATTCCTAAGTAGTTAGACTCATCATCAACAACAGGAATTACAGTTAATTTATATTCTGCTAATAATCGCATAACCTCATAGATATGATCAGTATCACGAACATAATAACGCGCCAAAGAGAGGGGGTAAGAACCTACAGCTTCCATAGCATCATTATCTAAAATATCTTCTTCAGAAATCAATCCTAATAACTCTTCATTATTAACAATTGGTAAGTGTTTTACATAAAAATCGCCCATAACAGACAAGGCATCATCTCCTGTATCTGATGTACGCAGGGGGATAAGGCTGTCAGTTAATAAATTTGCTGCTATCATAGTATCTGTTTGTTTGGAGGGGCTGTGAATAAACATTAGTTATCTTGCCCTTTTCAATATAAGAACGTCAAATACGCCCATACGTTGATATGAAAAGAGTTAAAAGATTTTTAAAATATCGAAAATCAAGACAATAGACTTGTTAATTGTCTATTTGCAAAACATATGCCTCTATAACAAACATCGCACAAACATTGTGTGGATGTTGATACATCTAACCCATTAACTTTCGCTTTTGGGCAGCAAATTCTGCTTCTGTCAAAAATCCTTTGTTGCGTAGTTCACTCAATTTTTTAATTTGCTCTAATAAATCTGGACGTGTTTCTAAAAGGTTAACTTCTTTAGGAGCTGCTGTTTTTTGTGAGGTAAGTCTAAAATTATTTGCGGCAAAATCGGAAAATTCATCCTGAATACGTAACCATGCTAAAGCATCGTGCTCGCGTATTCTTTTAAAATCTTTAAAGCCATAAGCCACCGCTTTATCTATATGATATAATGCTTCTTTTTTATTTTCTGTCAAAGAATAAGTACAAGCTAAATTAAAATGCACGGCAACATCTTGCGGATTAATCTCTAATGCGCGCTCAAATGCCTCAATCGCACCGACATAATCAAAGTCCTTAAATTTTTGAACTCCTTCTTGACGAAATGGATTCGCAGTCGGACGAACAGTGCGTTGGGGTTTACGGCGTGCCGTACGTTCTTGTTTTTGGTGCGAACTGCGACGTTCGCGACGTTCTTGTCTAGCTGTATCTTTTCTTTCTTGACGTTCTTCACGATAGCCTCTTCTAAAATCTCTATCTCGTCTATCAAAATCAGTATCATGTGGGTAGCGACGACGCACATCAAGATGCTTTCTATTATATTTTAAATCAAATTCATCTTTATCCTTTGTTAAGAAGACCAAAGCGTCTATAAATCCTAGAATAGCAGAAATACCTGTCACCGCCAATACACAGTATAGTATACCTAAACCTGTTTGGTTTAAGTAAAAACGGTGTATTCCAAAGGAACCTAAAAATAAGGCTAATATTGCTGCTACGTTCTTATCTTTCATTGTTAAGGCAATTCTACAAATTTAAATGTTCATTGACAAATCTCATGAGATTTATTTAAGAACTAATTTTTAAGACTTAATTTCTAAAAACTAACAATTAAAATCAAGTCAGATTTCATAATACAAACGCAAATAGCAGGAAAAAGTCAAATTTTATTGAAAATAATATATAAAGTTATCGGAAAAACAGACGAAAGGAGAGATTGTTATTAATTGTTATTGATTATTATGTCATTCTTATTGAACACTCAAAATTCTTCTTAAAATAACCAACTCAAACTCCACGATAAATACCTCCAAACAAGGAAGGATTTTCCATTCTAAATTTCGGAAATCTTTTCCGACTTCCAACAAAATTAATCTTCTTTCCGAACGAACCAGGCTCCTTTAAAATTATAGTATAAGTACGAAAAAAAAACCAATCACGTTCTTCTATACTTTCAATACTATCATAGGAATATTTGTAGTTTTTAAAGTAATTGGTCACAATAAAATACTCCGGATTCATTTCTACTCTTTTTAAAGGTAAAACAAATAAGTAGAAGAAAAGTACACCAATAGCTACAAATCCTATAGAAAAGACACGCGCTAAAAACATAGGTAAATTGCCAATATACTCGACATCACTTAACAGTAATCCAATAAAAAAAGCAGTGAAAAATACCGTCCAAAAGACTGGAATAAAAAACTTATAAAATAGGGTAGCATTAGAAGAAACGTGCGTCATTGTTTTTTTTAATATGAAATATAAATGATTTACTTTTTGATATCTAATAATTTAAAAGGATTACAAAAGTAATAAGAAAAGGGAACTCTCTAATGAGAATTCCCCTTTCTATACACTCAAAGTTTTATTTGAGTCAATTAGTTATGCCGTTACTCCCGCATCTTCATACAAAGGAAACTTAGCCATAAAAGCATTCACCTCTGCTTTCACTTCTGCTATTACAGTTTCATTTTCTGCATCATTCATAATACGGTCTATCCATTCTACCACACGCAAAGAGTCTTCTTCGTTAAAACCGCGCGTAGTAATTGCAGCTGTACCAATACGAATACCCGAAGTTACAAATGGTGATTGTGTATCAAAAGGAACCATGTTTTTATTAACTGTAATATCAGCACGCACCAATGCTTGCTCGGCTAATTTTCCTGTAATATTTTTATTACGCAAGTCAATCAACATACAGTGGTTTTCAGTACCGCCTGAGATAATTTCGTAACCTTTATCAACAAATGCCTGCGCCATAGTAGAAGCATTTTTGATAACCTGCTTACCATAATCCTTCCATGAGTCTTGCAAACATTCACCAAAAGCGACTGCTTTTGCGGCAATTACATGCTCTAATGGTCCACCTTGCATTCCTGGGAATACACCACTATTCAAGATAGAAGACATTTTGATTGGATTTCCTTTTTTCGTTTTACGTCCCCAAGGATTATCAAAATTCTTACCCATCATGATAATACCACCACGTGGTCCACGTAATGTTTTGTGGGTTGTAGAAGTAACGATGTGACAATGTGGCATTGGGTCATTTAACAGCCCCGCAGCAATCAAACCAGCAGGGTGTGCGATATCCGCCAATAATAAAGCTCCAACTTTATCTGCAATTGCACGGAAACGTGCATAATCCCAATCACGAGAATAAGCCGACGCACCACAAACAATTAATTTAGGCTGAACTTCTAAAGCCTTTGCCTCCACTTTATCCATATCAATGCGTCCCGTCTCGCGTTCCACACCATAAAAATGTGGCTTAAAATGCTTTCCTGAAAAATTAACAGGAGAACCATGAGACAAGTGCCCACCATGTGATAAATCAAAACCTAAAATAGTATCACCTGGCTTTAATACAGCTAAGAAAACCGCTGCATTTGCTTGCGCACCTGAATGTGGTTGTACATTCGCATATTCAGCACCAAAAAGTTCTTTCAAACGGTCAATTGCTAACTGTTCCACTTCATCAACCACTTCACATCCTCCATAATATCGCTTGCCAGGGTAACCTTCTGCGTATTTATTCGTCAAACAAGTACCCATTGCTTCTATCACAGCCGCAGATGTGAAATTTTCAGAAGCAATAAGTTCAATACCTTCGCGCTGGCGGTGCAATTCGCGGTCAATTAGATTAAAAACTTGAGTATCTCTAGTCATCTTAAAATGATTATTTGTTTTTTCTATCGCGGCGTTTGACAGAAAAGCCGGCAAATAAATTGATATATTAGGAGGTACGGAAACAGAGAAAAAGCTATTTCTCAATTTCTGCCGCAAAAATACAATAAATTCGATTGTAAAACCTTTATATGTGCTTGTCATTTTAAATAGGTTTTACAATTAGCAAACATTTGAGTAAACAGATTTCTATGCTGAAACATATACTTTAAGTCAAATAGTTTTTTGCTCATATTAACAAAAAAGCTGTCTGAAATTATTCCGATGTGGTGTTCTCTCATTTATTTGTGTAAATAATGTAAATTTGCGCAAACAAATACGCCGACAAAAACAAGACTACCAATGGTTCAGCAAATTCACCGGCATATAATTATTCTTGCACTTCTATTCATTTTCACAAATGATATAATTGCAGCGACAGGAAGGTACCGTGTCATGTGGCGCGAAGACCCCGCAACGACTATGGTTATTGGCTGGGATCAACTCAGCGGAAATTCTGCTCAGGTTTACTTAGGTACAAACGACTTAGGAGAAGACCCTTCTGCCTATAGATCACAATATAAAGCTGAGCGCATCATCGCATTTAAAAAGATGAATAATCATTTTGTGCGTTTAACAGGTCTGAAATCTAATACCATTTACTACTTTGTTATCGCAGACGATAATAGTTGTAGTAGAGTGATGTCTTTCCAAACTGCACCTAATCATGCCAGTCATAGATTATCAATAATTGCGGGAGGTGACTCTCGTAATCATAGAGATGCACGCCGGAACGCCAATAAACTTGTAAGTAAATTGCGCCCAACAGCAATTATGTTTGGTGGTGATATGACAGGTGGCGACTCAGGAGAAGAATGGCAAGATTGGTTTGATGATTGGCAATTGACGATGTCAGAAGACGGTCGTATGTATCCAATTATTGTCGCACGTGGAAATCATGAGTCTTCTAACAAAAGTTTGGTTGATTTATTTGATACGCCTGCGGCGAATATGTACTACTCATTAAGTTTAGGAGGGGATTTATTGAAAGTTTTCACTTTAAATTCAATGATTGCTCCAGGCGGACAACAAAGAGAGTGGTTACAGAGGGAATTAGCGAATAGTAGCCGTTTCCGTTGGAAATTTGCACAATATCACGTTTCTACTTTGCCACATACCGCTAGAAAAGCAGAGAAAAAAGACCAGTTAATGAATTGGTCAACCTTGTTTTATAAATATGGAGTAAACTTAGTTTGCGAATCAGATGCACACGTCGTAAAGTCAACCTATCCTATTCGCCCATCGACTAAAGAAGGTAGCGACCAAGGATTCGTAAGAGATGATTTTAACGGGACAGTTTATGTAGGGGAAGGCTGCTGGGGAGCGCCTCTACGTGCAGCAGATGACAATAAATCATGGACAAGAGCCATGGGAAGTTTCAATCAATTCAAGTGGATTTTTATTGATAAACAAGGCGTTGAGGTACGTACAGTAAAAACTGACGGTGCAGACAATGTCCATTCTGTTAACCCAAACGATATTTTCCAAGCGCCCTATGGTCTGAGTTTATGGGCACCCAAAAGCGGAGAAGTTATTGAAATTCGTCACCCAAAAGATTTAGAACCTCCAAAAGAAGAGACAGCAAATCCACAAGATGAAATGTTAGCAGCTCATGGTGGTGTCGCAATTAATGATTTCACGGCAACGCGTAGTGGGGCAGATGTATCTGTGCGTTGGACGACGGGAAATGAGAAGAAAGGAATGCGCTTTAAAGTACAACGCTCGATTGCAGGCAGACCTTTTGTGACTGTTTCTGAGATATTTGGAAAGGGGAAACCTGGGAGTCGTTATTTATTTACGGATAAACAATTTGCGGCGAAGAACCCTGGGGTTTATGTGAATTATCGAATTGTGCGGGTGTTTCCGGATGGGAAGACGGTGGTGTTTACGCCGCGGAAGTGACGATTTTGGAAACGCATTTAAGATTTAATGAAAAAGCAATTCAGACTTTGGGTTTGGGTTGCTTTTTTCGTTTTTAATGATAAACTTTTCGTTTCCTACTGTTTCCATCCTGTTAAATTTCCTCTAATACAAATTCATATTCCATTTTTCAATTATCTTTACGGAACATTAGCACACTTCGACACATCCCTTCTTTATTCTACCTTTTTAGTAAAAGTAAATCACTTTTACTTCTTCAACTATTTCAAAAGAAAAAATGAAAAAAATTCTTCTACTCCTGTCCATTATTGTCTCTTTTGCAAGTGTGTTATTAGCACAAAGAGTCGAAATAAAACTCAATACTGCAGAAATTGAAGCAGGTCTTAATAAAATCAGTTTTCCTGATGCTTCTTTTTTTAACCCTGAGAATGCACCTTTCTTAGCTCTATCCGTTACTACAGACTTAGCAGAAAATACTAATCGAGAAGATTTTTCCGTGATGTTTTTCTATGAAACACCAAGAAATGCCTTTAATATGAAATTTTTGAAGCATGACCACCATGCTACAAAAGAAGGCTTTGTTTCTCAACTCTTTTTCCTTCCTGCGGACGCAAGCAATTTTAGTTTTAAAGTCAACAAAGATAAATTAGCTACAAATACAGATTTAACTTTACACTTCTACAATCCAGGTCATACTCCTGAACGCAGCGAAACCGCAGAATTACGTGCATTAGAAGATTGTAACTGCCCTCAACCAGATTTTCAAGATCGTGAAGATTGGTGTCCTGCTGGCAACTGTCCAGAAATCACAAATCCAGTTTTTACAGAGGTGACGCATTTAATCGTCCACCATTCAGCAGGAGTCAATACTTCCTCTGATTGGGCGGCAACTGTGCGCGGTATCTGGGATTTTCATGTCAACAGTAATGGCTGGGATGATGTAGGCTACAACTGGCTTGTTGACCCAAATGGTGTCCTTTATGAAGGACGCGGAGACGATGTTCGTGGCGCGCATTTTTGTGGAAATAATACAAATACACAAGGTATCTGTATGTTGGGAACATACATTGATGATGCACCAACAGCAGCAGCAATGACGACCTTAAAGGAATATCTTGCGTGGAAATCTGCAAAAGATAATATTGACCCAACGGCAGTTTCAAATCATGTTCCTACAGGAGATGAAGTGCCTCATGTAGCAGGTCATCAGGATGGTTGTCCTACTACTTGTCCAGGCGATATGTTATACGCGAGTATGGGACAACTACGCAGTGATATTCGTCAATACCAAGCTAATATTTGCGGGCATCCACACTCTGTTACAGATTTAGAATTGTCTTTGCAAAATGAAACAACGGTAAATCTAACTTGGGTAGATAATTCGAGTACAGAAGATGCCTACTTAGTGCAACGCGCAACGGGAACAAATGGAAATTTTTCTACAATAGCGACTTTACCAACAAATACTGAAGTCTACTCTGATACTTCGCCAGCGGCAGAAACTCTTTATCGTTATCAGGTGCTTTCGATGGCAGGAGATAGTACCTCAACTTGTCAATTAGAAGCGCAAATTACGACGCAAGGAACAAGCGCAAACGAAAATATTTTGACGGAGAATGAAGTGAGTATTTTACCAAATCCCGCACAGGATTTTGTTCGTGTCTTTTTGAAAAATGACTATACAGGACAAGTTACTTTTGAGTTGACTGATGTAACAGGTAAGCAAACTTCTATTTTTAAAAGAACAGAAAAAGGAACACAGCAAACAGAAGTTGAGTTAAATTTACAAGATTTGGCGACAGGTGTTTATCTTGTGCGCGTAACTGCGGGAAGCGATACTGGTACTTTCCGTTTGGTGAAGCAGTAAGTTAGTCATTGGTTGATTGTGTTAAGTGCATGACATTATTTATTCGGATAAATTTGAGAGAGAGGTTTTTTTGGTAGTTTTCTTTTAAAAATCGTTGCATGGTCTGCATCACGCGACTATTTTTAAGAGGAAAATAACGAAAAAATATCCTCTCAAAATGTCCGAATAAATAGTGTCATGCACTTAAGTATGTTGGTTCTCAACGCAATAACATAATCAACCAATAACTAATCAACACAATCAACTA
>CAZQTE010000232.1:0-9238 GCA_964595615.1 uncultured Saprospiraceae bacterium | reverse complement strand
ATTCATTATCAAGCCCCTAAAATAAAACTTCCCCGAACCGGGAAGCGGAAGATGTACGGAAAGTTTAAGCCCAGACCTAAGTATTGAAGCTTAGGTAGTGTCGATTTTCTCTGAAATTGCGATATGCTGCTTGACTGAAAGTCTTTTCTGTATCACACGGGATTCAAAGGTTGGAGGTTCGAATCCTCTCTTCGAGCAATCGAGGTAGCTCAATTGGTAGAGCGTTGAAATGTGAATTGATTTACAGGTTCGAATCCTGTTACCAGCTCTCTGGTATGGCGAAATTGGTAAACGCAATAGAATGAAAATCTATCAACCATGAGGAGTTGACAGACTCCATTATTAAATCTGTCCCTTTGAAATCAATGCTTTCAAGTCAGCAGAATAAACTTCGGTTTAGGACGCATTTTTGAAAAAGCTTTGTAAGAAAAAAGCGAGTGAAAAGTGACGGTTATTACTTTCTATTTCAGCGACTTTTTGACTTTAAGACGTGATGGTTTTTCCTACGGGAGAAACATCTGATTTTTTACTCAAAGTGTTCTAAGATTTAGACACTAATAACAATAAATTTTACGGCTTTTTTCTTCCGTATTTTTCAAGAAGATAAGAGAGTATTGACTTCTGTTTTACGAAAAAAATTGATTAGTTGAAACCTCGATTATGTTCTTAAAATCAACATAATCAACCATTCAACCAACACAAAATACACTGATTACAAAGCGTTTAAAACCCATAATCAGTTTTCTCCTGCCCGCGCTGAGTCGCGGGCGAGGTCTATCACAAAACGGATTACCCCCCGTTTGATTATATATTCCCGAATGCGATTTGGTCGCAGAAATGGGTTTCACTAAAACCTTTAAACAACAAAACTAACATCATGAAACGAATTTTGATTAATGACGGAAAGGTAGCTTTGGTGTTTCGTAACGGAAACTTCAAACAACTTTTGACAGCAGGAAAGCACTGGATTGGCTTATTTGCTGAAGTATTCTTCTACGACTTATCGAAGCGTTTCAGCCCGATAGTTGATTTGAATATTTTACTCCAAAATGCGGATTTGGCAGCTGCATTAGAAGTAGTAGAAGTTGCAGATAATGAACTCGTTTTCCGCTACGAAAACGGTAACTTTCAGGAGGTATTGCGACCAGGTCGTTACGCCTTTTGGAAAGGTTTGATTGAGCACAAATTTGTATACGCAGATTTGAGCAAAAAAGAGATTACAGAAGACATTGATTTGCGTATTTTGCAGCGGTCAGATGTCTCTTCTTTCTTGCGTATTTTTGTAGTCGAAAACTACGAAAAAGGAATGTTGTACGCCAATGGAAAATTTGAGCGTGAATTGGAAACTGGTGTTCACTACTTCTGGAAAACGCCTATCGTGCTTTCATTGAAAAAAGCGGATACACGTCAGTTGCAAACGGAGGTTTTGGGTCAAGAAATCTTGACGAAAGACAAGGCTGCTTTGCGTGCTAATTTCGTGGTGCGTTACCGCATCGTTGATATGCAAAAAGCTATCATCGAGACGAATGATTACGTAAAGCAATTGTACATTTCAACGCAAATGGCGGTTCGTGAATACATGAGCGCGTACACTTTGGATGAGGTCTTGGAACGTAAGGAAGCTGTGGGTGATTTCATCAAAAATGCTTTGTCTGCACAGGCAGCAGAGATTGGTTTGGAGATTATCACGGCGGGTATCAAAGACATCATTTTGCCAGGTGATGTGAAGGAAATTATGAACCAAGTTTTGATTGCTCAAAAGCAAGCACAAGCTAATATCATCACACGTCGTGAAGAGACAGCTTCTACGCGTAGCCTTTTGAATACAGCGAAATTAATGGAGGAAAACGAGATGTTGTTCCGTTTGAAAGAAATGGAATACACAGAGAAAATCGCGGATAAAATCAACGGTATTTCTTTGTCTGGCGGAGGTCAGGTGCTCGAGCAACTCCGGGATATTTTCGTGCCTCAAAAGTAGGTTTTGGCAGCAAAAAAGCCTCTCTTTCTTAATTGAAAGAGAGGCTTTTTTTTAAGAGAACTAATCTTTTTTGTCCGTTTTATAGTAGCGTTCTACCACTTCTAATAATTCTTTTTCTTGCTTTTCACTCAGCCCTAATTCTTTGAAATATTTTTGATAGACGGTTTTATACACTTCCTCTTGTTTAGTATTTTTTAGAATCAAGCGGAGTTCTTTTGCCATTTTGGTAGAACATCTTGCTATACCAGCAATTTCTTTATCCGAATATTTTGGTAAACTTTTAAATAAGGAGCATAAAAAGCCAATGGAGGCTAAAATAGACTCTCGCTTAGCTCCTATCACTTCGCCCCTTTTCTCACCCTTTTTCTCCCCACTTTTCTCGCCTTTTTTAAACAAAACATCTGCATAACTGCCAACTACTGCCTGTAACATAGGTTTTAATTTTTGGCTAAAGTCTTTTATTTCTTCCTGACTTAGCTTGTGTACCGCAAAAATATAGCGCAAAACTTTCAAAATGCGCTCTTTTTTCTCCTCTCTATTCAATTTGCGCTCTACAAATGTAAGCAATTCAGACGAATTTTTCACTCTTATTCTCTTGCTTGCTTCTTCACATATTCCGTCAAAATAACGACTTGCTGTCCCTCTACTCTACCTTCGATATGTCCAGCATTATCGTGAACGAGAGAAATGCGGCGTACGGCTGTTCCGCGTTTTGCGGTGAAACCTCCACCTTTTACTTTTAAATCTTTGATGAGCGTGACGGTGTCGCCTGCTTCTAAGATGTTTCCGTGGGCATCTTTGTGGATGATAGCTTCTTCTCCGTCCTCTAATTCAGTGGAATTCGCCCATTTTTTAGTCTCATCATCCATGTACATCATGTCTAAGAGGTCTTGCGGCCAGCCTTCTTTGCGGAGGCGGTAAAGCATACGCCAGGCGAGTACTTGTACGGGTGGGACGGTGCTCCACATGCTGTCATTTAGGCAGCGCCAGTGGTTGGGGTCGGCATTATCGGAGTCTTTGATTTGGGCGGCGCAGGTTTCGCAAATTAAGGCTGTTCCGTCCATTCCTCCTGTCGGTGCGGCGGGAACTTCAAAGGCGATTAAGCTATTTGTTGACGCGCATAATTCGCATTGATTTCCTGCGCGGTCTTTTAAATCTTGTTCTAAACTCATGCGACAAAGGTAGGGAAAAGGTTTTAAAGGTGGTAAGAGTTGTAGGGTTGTAAGACTTGTAAAGTTTATCGCTTTTTTAGGGTAATAACGTAGGTTGGGAAGAAGTAGGACGGTCGGTCAATTATTTCTAAAATATCAAAACCGCAGAGTTCGGCGTAGATGCAGATTTCATCTTTTGTGAAGGAGCGGACTAAGGCGGTATCTGTACCCAATTTTATCCATTCATTACCTTCTTTTTTCAGATAATCTGCTGACCAATTTAAGTTTATTCCTGCTGTCAAATTAGATTTCCAAATGCTATCCCGACGATAACTAACTCCTTCATAATCAGCGAAATGAATAATATTGCCTTCTCTTTCCATTTCAGGAATAAAGCGGACGGCATCAATAATATCGAAGGCTAAAATGCCGCCTGTCTCCAAATTATTTGCGATAGATTTAAAGGTAGAAATTACGTCTTCATTTTCGGTAATATAACTCAAAGAACGCGAAGTAATCAGCATGCTTTGCTCCGTTTTTTTCAATTGAAAATTACGCATATCGCCTTGGACAAAGTCTGCATTCGGGTGTTTTTGCTGCGCAATGGCAATCATGTCTGCACTGTAGTCTAAGCCTGTGTAAGCAAAGCCCGCATTATTGAAATAACCTGCTAAATTGCCTGTGCCGCTTCCGATTTCGGTGACGCTTTTTTTGTTGTTTTGGCGCAGGATGTTGGCGTAGAAGGTGTATTCTTCTTTGTAGTCTATGAAGCTTTGGTACATGGCTTCGTAAACTGGGGCGAGGCTTGAGTAGAGGGTTGACATTAGTCTAAAATTATTGATTTACTATTTATCCATTGTATTCAATAAACTCTCCTTCAATTTTTTCATTTTTCTCTCTAAATCCTCCTTAACACAAAAAAACCTAAAACTTCAAACTCCCCCCAAGCACAAAATTACGCCCCAAATCATCCGCAAAATACCGTAAACGATTCAAATAATCTCGGTAGCGTGTATTCAATAAGTTCTCACCGCGTAGGAATAATTTTAGGCGTGTGTTGTTGAGGTTTACATGTCCAGAAAGTTGTGCGCCTAATAAAAAATAAGCATCGGGGGCAGGTGCAAAATCTTGACTGATTAAGAGATTTTTTTGTTGAAAAACGTATTGACTGTTGAGTTCAAAAGCGCAATTTTTGAATGCGCCTATCTTTGCTGCATCGTATTTAATGGAAGCAGAAAAATTATTGGCGGGCATGAAAATTAAAGGTGTATCGTCGGTCAGATTATCGCCTTTGATGTAGGCATATTTTGCTGTAAGTTTCAGATTATCAGTGGGTTGAAAATAAGTGGTGATGTCTGCGCCGTAGATATTGGCGTCGGATTGACGATATAAAAACAAAGGAAATGCTCCCCTAATCGTCAAGCGAAATCTATCTTGTGGTTGCAAGTAAATGAAGTCTTGTACGCGCTGAAAATAAGCTAAGGTTTGTACAAAAAATTTGCCGCCAATATTGCCTTCAAATAGCCAAGTTGCTTTGACAGAATGCTCGGAATTCAGATTTTCATCCCCCTCCTCTATCGCGCTAACACCTTGATGCAAACCGCGACTGTATAGTTCATTCATCTCTGGGTTTCGAGAAATATAACCCAGATTAAAAGAGGTTTTTGATTTTTCATTGAAGGCATATTTAAAGCCACCCGATAGCCCTACATTATGAAATTGCTTTTGCTTTTTCAAAAATCGCCTCGGCAAATCATCTGACAAAACCCAAGCATCCAAAAACTTATAATTATAACGCGCACCGAGTTCAAAAAACCACTTGTCGCGCTCTTGGGTCGCCACGATAAATGCCGCCGCAGACTGTGAATCATAATTTGGAATGAGAGGATTAATGCCCGTCTCAGGATTATTTATATTGTCCGTAAAATTGTATTGCAAGCCCGTTTTCAAAGTAAAACCACCTTCTGACAGCAAACGGTAATTCCCTTCTAAAAAATGCGTCCATTGCAACAGACTCAAAGCTGGAATATCTGAGCGTCCACCACGGCGCACATCAAATTCCTTACGATTATTGGCTTGTCCTCCATAGATAAAAGTGAGGTAAGCATTTTCTTTTATTTCATGTTTTAGCTTTGCTTTTAGCAGGTGATGTTGGACAGATTGTGAAGGAGCATTTATCGAATAGCTAAAAGTATCTTGTGTGAAAAAAGGGGTTTCTTTAGTCAAGGCTTCTGCTAAATCCGTTGTATTCCCGATGTGAGAACCGCGTAGAACGCCTAACTGCGTATTGAATTGACTGTAATAAAATTCCCCTTCTGTATGTTTATTAAATTCCTTTTCGACTTGTAGAGAAAAATTTGCCTCGCGACTGCCTGTGTTGGTCAAAAAGTAATTAGGTGTATGGCGGTCGCCCACTAATTTTAGCGTTCCAGTCGTTCGCCAAGCGAAGTTTTTTCCATTTTTTGCCAATTGTAAATTGACGGTATGCCCGCGCCCATTCGTCTGAAAAAGATAATTGGTTTTGCCATGCAAATGGGGTTCATCATCAATATGTCCTGGCTCTACCAAAACCAAACCGCCCAAAGAAGTTCCATTGTAAGCCAACACACCTGCACCTTTTACCACCGAAATATGATTAGCAGTCAAGGGGTCAATTTCAGGAGCATGGTCATTGCCCCATTGTTGTCCACTTTGCGCGATACCGTTATTAAGAATAGCAATTCGATTGCCATACATACCGTGAATGACAGGTTTACCGATGCCACTTCCGTTTTTCAACATGCTGACACCGCTGATATCTTGGAGGACTTCGGCGAGATTTTCGTTGGCTTGTTCGTCGATTTTTGCTGCGCCAATAGAGGTATTTGTTTGCGCAGTATTCGCGCCGCGTTCACCGTGGATGATGACTTCATCTAAGAGTTCGGTGTGGTGATGTAGTTCAATTAAGAGTTGTGTATCGCGCTCAATCGTCATAAAAAGACGTTCGTCTTCACAACCGATATGGCTAATACGTAAGTGATATCCGCCCGCACACAAGCCTTCTACTGTAAAATTCCCTAGAGTATCAGAGATACTGCCCAGCCCTGCTTCTTCTACATAAATGCCTGCAAAACTAAGTGGTAATTCAGTATTTTCATCAAGGATTTTGCCCGATAGTGTCAATTGACAATTCTGTGCATGAAGGAGGGAAAAATTGGTCGTAAAGAGAAAAAAAAGAAGGAAAGTATAGCTTTGGAAAGCTTGTTTTTGTGTTGGCATATCATTTAAAATCGTATTCAATTACTTAGTCGGTCGCATAGTTGGTTGAATATACAACCGTCCATGCGACCAGTAAGTTTACTGTACTGTAACAGGGAATGTCACTTCGATATCTGTCGAACCACCTGCGTTTGTGATGTCGCCCGCTGCTACATTTTCAGCATCTTTCATCGGTAGGTGACGCAAAGTAATCGTCAAATCTGTTGTACCTGTCACCGTCGTTGTTAGCTTTGTACTTAGTCCAATCGGATTATTAGCATCGTCTGCATCTTCGTAGGAAACAGAGACTAAATCATCCGTCGAAGAGAAAAAGAGTTGGTGTTCGTCATCTTCTTCTTCAATTTCTTCTGTAATACTTTCTACTGGAGTTTCAGACTCATTTAAAAGAGTGATTTGTCCATTGTAGATTGTGTTGCTTTGTAAAGTGTCGCCTGTGATTTCAGGGTCATTTCCACCGTCACCATCTAAGTCTTTGAAGGTCAAAACAGCGGTATCACTTCCGTCTTCACTGGTTAGTGTGTAAGTAAGTGTGGTTATGAGTTCTTCTTCTCCATCTACATCTGGCATTTCATCTTCACAAGAAGTAGCAAAAAAGAGGAAGAAAAGTGAGCAAAAAGCTAATAACTTAGTCGGTGTCATAAAATAAAAGTTTAATTAAATTAATGGTTGCGTAATTAAGTGCCTGACACTATTTATTCGGACATTTTGAGAGGATATTTTTTCGTTATTTTCCTCTTAAAAATAGTCGCGTGATGCAGACCATGCAACGATTTTTAAAAGAAAACTATCAAAAAAACTCTCTCTCAAATTTATCCGAATAAATAATGTCAGGCACTTAAGGTTATGAAAAGGGAAATAGTTTTTTAAGATATACTTATTTCAGCCAAAAGTATAATCGTAACAGGTGTCAGACACTACTTTTTATTTAGCTTACAAGTAACACTTAATTTTTCTGCTATTCTGTTAAGTGAAGTGTCCGACACCTAAACAATTAGCTTATTTCCCAACATTCTTCTCTAAAACATTTGCAAAACTATATAAAAACCTTTATTATTGCAACAAAGTCGCATTAATTATAATTTAAATTTAGTATGAAAAGAAGAAATACAAAATCAAAAGAGCAAGTATTACAGGTATTTAGGCAAGAAAATACCGCATTGAGCCATGAAATGATACAATCTAAACTCCAATCAGTAGAAAGAGCGACTATTTATCGGATATTGAATCGTTTTCATGAGGACGGTGTGCTGCATAAAGTAACGGGAGAGGATAACAAACAGTATTTCGCACTATGTAAAAATTGCGAACATGGTCAGCATAAACATCATCATTTACACTTTCAATGTTTGACTTGTAAAACTGTGGAATGTTTGGAGAATGAAATTACTTTTTCTATTCCGCAAGGTTATCAATTTCAAGATTTTCAAGCTTTGATGACGGGGATTTGTAGTAGATGTGTTTAGATTATTTGGTTGTCCGCCAAATCATGTGAAAGTGACAAAAGAATATCGTTTTTTAACAAAAACCAATAAAAAGCCGCTTAATCTATAAAGATTAAACGGCTTTTCAAGAAGCTGCAAACAGTCAAATACAATACTGAAAAGTTTTTCGCAATCGACAGAGAACAAATTTAATTACTCTTTATACTCAACTGAACGAGCATACATTGTGAGACAGGACATCCGATATTGATTAAATAATCTTCGACTTCACCATCATCTACACAAGTACCATCACCACATGGAGAGTCTATAAATGCAGCATCTGTACTTAATCGTATCCGCATTCCTATCTGGTCTCCTTCTGGAGCATTTGCAGGAATTTCAACAAGAAAAGTATTATTAAATGTTGCTGCATCATAAGTATTGTCTGCGATTTTTTCATTTACATCATCAAAGTCACCGTCTCCATTCCAATCTATCCAAACACGTAAGGTGGCGTCATCACCTGATGTATTATAAATTGTAATTGGAAGAACTACTGAATTTCCAGAAACAAAAATACATTCCAAAAGTACAGTAATGAATATAAAGCATATATTTCTCAATATTAAATCTACAAAGAGATTAGAGTTTGAAGAATTATCGAAGGAAAATTATCATCAACTGGTTAATTTGTTTCAAGAGGATTCTAATCCATTTATTCAAGAAGAATATAGAAGTCTGAAATCTGCTGAAGCTTATTATAATGGCTATAATTACTTTCGCACCCTTTCACCCAAGGTAAGTAATTGTGATTGGTTTTTTAAGTTAAAAAGTACAGGAGAGTATGTGGGCTTGTTAAATTTATATGATTTGATATTCAATAAGGAGTCTGAATATCACAAAATATGTTCCATTGGCTTTGCAACAGGAGAAAAATATCGTCGTAAAGGCTTAACAAAAGAAGCTGTTCATGCATTGATTGACTATGCATTCACGGAATTGAAGCTTGATTGTGTCACAGCTTCTACCTCAAATGACAACATTGCATCGCGTTTGTTCTTAAAAAGAGTTGGTTTTACAATGAATATAGAAGACCATAATGACGATTTAAACCATAAATACTTTGAGTTAAGGAAATCATAGAGCACGCAAACTTAGGGTCTAAAAGAAATCCCGAACCTTCAAGTTGAAGGTTCGGGATAACTTATTTGAGAGCAAAGCAATTGAACATAAAATGTCCATTAATGCATAAATACGCCAACAAATTTATTGGTTAAGGAATGCGAAAATAATAGATTCCTAAGGATTTTTTCTCATAATCGAAACCCCTTGCACTGCACAGTCCATAGTCGGACAATTAATACGCAATAGGTAATCTTCTACCTCGCCGTCCGCAGCACAAGTCCCAGTTCCACAAGGCATATTAC
>CAZQTE010000231.1:5135-9240 GCA_964595615.1 uncultured Saprospiraceae bacterium | reverse complement strand
ATGAACATAAAAGTCCAACGTACTTTTTATGCTTGATTGTACAGCCTATATTAAAGGTTATTTAGATTGTAGTAATTCAAATCTTGATATTTCTGAATTAGCAAAAAGAGTATTTGAATATTTTATGAATTTAGGGATAGTCAAAACTATAAATGTAGTGATGTAGTTTTTCAAAACACAAAAAACGTTAAAAGAATAAGCTAATACACAACCGAATTTAAGTTCCCGTTGTCTTTATAGTACCATTCAATATTCAATTCTTTAACTAAAAAAATATCTAATGAAACAATTCCTTTTCTTTGCATTTATCTGTTTCTCTTTTTTTAGCTTACAAGCGCAACCTTCAGTTTCTGAAGAAAACGTACAAATAGAAGAAGAAACAAAAGGCGAGATTATTTTTATTCGCGACACAGGCTACAATGGTAGTGCTATTGCTTGTCGAACCTTTATTGATGAAAATTTAACCTCAAAAATCAACAATAGACGATTTACTAAACACCTTATAGAGGCAGGAGAGTATGATATGTCAGCTCAGTTTTATGGTAAAAAACGTAGAAAAAAGGCGCGCATTTCTAAAATAAATGTTGAGGCAGGTAAAACGCATTACGTATTATTAGTCTATAGAGTGCGTTTTTGGAACACAAGGTTAGACCTTGTAGAAATCACCGAGACTTCCGCACAACCTTGGTTAGAAGAGATGAAAGAAGATAAAAATTATTAAATAGCTTGAGAGCTCTAAAAAATTAGAAAGCGCCTTTCCTCGATTATGAGGAGAGGCGCTTTTTTAACAGCAGTGTATCCAATTTATTTCATCACAACCACTTTCTTCATCGCTGTACCTTCTGCACTTTCCAAAGAAAGCATATAGATACCATTCTCAAAAGAAGTAGTATTAATATTGCCTTTTTGTCGAATAAAAAACAAATTTGGCATAAAATTTCCTTCTATAGATGGAAAAGGATGCAACTTGTTATAAAATCTTGCGTCCTATATAGTGTCACTCACTTAAGCATTACTAATCCACAAAAATTTCATACTAATTCAGTTTTATTGTAAGGCAGTCGTTTTGGTGACGACTGCCTCTTTTTTTGTCGGTTATTGTCCTACCAAAACAAGCTTTCCTCCACGACTCACTGCCATCCGCGTCACAGATTGAATTCCAAATCCATTCAAATCTGTCATCAATTCCCAATTGCTTGACTCTCCTTCTTTGTATTTATACATTTTGCTACCACGCGCCATGATAAAACTACCGTCTGCTAAAATTTCAAAATCTTCACTACCATCTAAAGTTTGTACAATAGTGCGTAAAGTACCGTCATTGACATTTAACTCCTTCAAGAACCAAGCATCGTCAGAAGATTTATGAACAATAGCAATATTTCCATTTGACATTTTCTTAAAGCAACGTCCTGGGTCTTGAGCCACGTATTTTGTTGTGCCCGTACGAATATCGCCAATGACTAGTTGGTTAGGTGCATCTACAAGAAATAGTACCACCTCATTGTCATTAATCCAAGAGTGATAACCTACATTCGTTAAATCACGAAAAATAACCGAACCTGCATTACTACGATTTATAGGGTACTTCCATAGACGCTGAGCTGCTTGTCCATTTGCATCTACACGGACGACACTAAAGTTACGATTGTCTGGCATGACAGTAGGAGAGTACTCACTTTCTTTTGTCTCTGTGACACGGGTCAATTCTTGGCGGTCAGCATTGAGTGCATAAATTTCAGTCTGCGCTCCATTTTTTGTTTGAACGGTGACGTAAACCTCATTTTCAGAAAAGAATGCAGGCTGATTATTATATCCGTCAGGATTAAACTTAGATGCAAAAACAGGATTGGTTAAAATTACGTTTCCATCACTAGTCGCCAATTGGAACATGTACAAGTTAGTAACAGGAATACTTTGTGCAAAGACAAAAGTACCGAATGCAATGAGAGCGAGGGATAAAAGAAGTTTTTTCATCATGGTATTTAATTTGAGCGCGAATAAATGTCTTAGTCTTCAAAGAGATTTAGACAAACGTATTACGAATTGAGGGGTTTGCTTGGCAAAAATAAACGAATCTTCCACGAATCTGCTAATTTTGGCTTAGTGAAATATTATTTCGCCCTTATTAGAAAGGAATAACCAATAACTAATAACCAGTAACTAAAAAAATGAAGAATAATTTACTTCTCTTTTGCGCTCTTATTTTAAGTACATTTCTCTCTGCTCAAAACTTAGAATTAGTACAATTCGCAACGGGTCTAAACAGTCCTGTTGATATTACAAATGCTGGCGACGGTCGTCTTTTTATCACAGAAAGAGGCGGGAAAATTCGTATACTGAATGCTGACGGCAGTATTGAACCAGGTGAGTTTTTAGATATTAATAATCTAACAACGCCTGATTGTAGTGGAGGCTGCGAGCAAGGTCTTTTAGGTTTGGATTTTCACCCAGATTTCGCGAATAATGGCTTTTTCTATGTGAATTATACAGCAGCTGGTGGTGGAGATACACATATAAGTCGATTTACTGTTTCTGCTGGAAATCCAAATGTTGCTGACCCAGACTCTGAAGTTATTTTAATGGATATTTCACAACCCTTTGGAAATCATAATGGTGGCGGTATCAAATTTGGACCAGATGGCTATCTATATATTGGAATGGGAGACGGAGGTGCTGGTGGAGACCCGCAAGCCTATTCTCAAAATCGTCAATCCCTCTTAGGAAAAATGTTGCGTATTGATGTTGATAATGGTACGCCATACAGTATTCCTGCTGATAACCCATTTGTGAATGATGATGAGACTTTAGACGAAATCTGGTCGATAGGTGTGCGTAATCCTTGGCGTTTTAGTTTTGACCGCGAGACGGGCGATATGTGGATTGCAGATGTTGGACAGAATGCATGGGAAGAAGTTGATTTTGAGCCAGCTGGTAGCCTTGGAGGTGTAAATTATGGTTGGAGATGTCGCGAAGGACAAACAAATTTTAATACTTCAAATTGTCCTCCGACTTCTGAATTAACAGACCCTGTCCACGTTTATGCGACTTCGAGTGGCTTTGGGCAGGGTTGTTCGATAACGGGTGGATTTGTATATCGTGGTTGTGATTATCCTGAATTTTATGGAAAATATATTTACGGAGATTATTGTTCTTCACGCATTTGGGCATTGACTAATAATGGCGATGGTACATTCAGCAATCAGGAATTATTAAACTACGATAATTTTGAAATCAGCTCTTTTGGAGAAGATGTTAATGGTGAAATTTATATGGCTGCAATTAGTGAAGGACGTATTTATCGTGTGACAGAAACTTCAAATCCAGCTCCTACTATTTTCTTTACTATTAGTAATGTAAGTTGTCCAAATGAAGCAGATGGTTCGATTGATTTGACATTAACGGGAGATAATACTTATGTATGGTCAAATGGTGCGATGACAGAGGATATTACAGGATTACTTTCAGGTCAATATACTGTAACAGTCACTACAGAAGCAGGCTGTGAAAAGATTCAAACATTTGATTTAGAAGAACCAAATTTACCAACTATCACTATCGAAAATGACAACGGCACATTAAACGTGACAGGTACAACAAATGATGTGAATTGGGTCTTGGAGGGCGAAGTAGTCGCTACAGGGACGACTTTTACTCCAAGTCAAAGTGGTGATTATACTGCTATATTCACAAATGCAGAAGGCTGTGAGATTTCTTCTAATTCCGTAAGTGTAATGGTTAGTTCAATCGAAGATTTGGAAGTAGTTGAAAACCTTTTCATCGCTCCAAATCCATTCACTGATGCCATCCAAGTAGAATTTAATTCTTCTGAAAAATCTAATTTTATTCTACGCATTTTAAATGTAGATGGAAAAGAAATGCATCGCGAAAAATTCACTGTGGATGGTGTGACAACACGTAGCTTATCTTTACCTAATCTAACAAGTGGTATCTACTTCTTACATCTTGGAAATGAGCAAGGAGAATTTGTGCAAAAGTTGGTTAAAGAGTAAAAGAGAGCCAAATAGGAGAACTTAAAAAACGGTTCACAATAAGAAATCCTTATTGTGAACCGTTTTTGTTTTAAAGTCTAATATCTTTGTGA
>CAZQTE010000231.1:0-5035 GCA_964595615.1 uncultured Saprospiraceae bacterium | reverse complement strand
TGCTTGGGGCTTCTTTGGACACCGCCGCATCAATCGTATGGCAGTATTCACCTTGCCACCCGACATGATGACATTCTATAAACCCAACATAGAATACATCACTGCACATGCGGTTGACCCCGACAAACGCCGGTATGCAACCAAGCACGAGGCAGTACGTCACTACATAGATATTGACTTATATGGAAAAGCCCCATTTAATAATCTACCACGAGAATGGTCGGAAGCTCTAATGGTTTGGACAGATGTGTTGATGATAAATTCCAAAGGTGACACCACAATAATCTTCACCGAAAAACCTGCTAAAAAGGCAGAAGGTGCAGGAACCGAAGAACTCTGGTATCTTCAATCCGCGCTTTTTAATGAAGCTGTCAATCCCATTCGCCACGTAGATTATAAATCATTTTTCATTGATAAAATCCTCTCGAATTATTACGAGGATGAATGGACTTGTGCTTGCGATGATTTTGAAGACTTGACAGGACAAGAGTTTCGAGATTGCAAAAAAATATTCATCGAAGACCATTTGTCCCACGGAGGTATTGTGCCTTATCACCTGATGCACATGAAAAATCGCTTGACCCGAGCATTTGAGCAAAATGATGCACGTAATATTTTAAGAAATTCAGCAGAATATGGTCATTATCTTGGAGATGCCCATGTCCCTCTCCACACTACAGAAAATTATAATGGACAAATGACAGACCAAGTAGGTATTCACGCCTTTTGGGAAAGTCGTATCCCCGAACTTTTCGCCGATGAGAGCTATGATTTTTTTGTAGGAAAAGCAGAATATATCGACAATCCACGCGACTATTTTTGGGACATTGTTTTAGAAAGCCATTCTTATCTAGATAGCGTTCTTTTGATAGAAAAACGTATTAGTGAAACATTCCCACAAGACCAACAGTATTGCTATGACGAAAGACTCGGGCGTACTATTCGCACAGAGTGTCGCGAGTATGCAGCCGAATACCAAAGACAAATGAATGGTCTAATGGAAACGCGTATGCAAGATGCTATCCGTGCGGTCGGAAACGTGTGGTACACTTGCTGGGTAGATGCGGGTTCTCCAGATTTGAAAAAACTATTATTAAGCGAAAAAGAAAGAGCAGAAGAAGCGAAAGCAGAGGAAGAATTGGATAATAAAGTGAACAGTGGAGAGATAATCGGTCGCCCGCATTAGACTTGATTCTTTCTAAATAGTAGCAATTTAAAACTGCATTCCAATTTAATCGTTATCATTGTAAGAAAGGCAGGAATTGCCCCAAAATTTAATATTCGACACTCAATAATATAGATTGAAAACATGATTTCAAAGAAAATGACAAAAGCTCTTAACGAGCAAATAAAATTAGAAGGAACAGCTTCATTCATTTATTTATCAATGGCATCTTGGTGTGATACACAAGGATTGGAAGGTTGTGCTGCATTTATGCATCGTCAATCTGCGGAAGAGCGCGAACACATGTTACGTATTTTTCACTATCTCAGCGAAGTAGATGCACATGCATTGGTTCCAGCAATCAAACAGCCTGAAACGAAATGGAAATCCATTCAAGTCATGTTGAAAGAAGTATATGAGCATGAAAAGAAAGTGACAGCCTCTATCAATAACTTATTGGACATCGCAAGGTCTGAAAATGATTATAACACAGAGAACTTCCTGCAATGGTATATCAGTGAACAACGGGAAGAAGAAAATCTAATGCGTTCTATTTTAGATAAAGTAAACTTAATCGGAGAAGGACCAATGAGTTTATATTACATTGATAAAGAAATTTCCGCGGTAAATAAGGCAGAAGAAAAAGCCGAAGCCGCAGGCGAAGAGTAAAAAAATGGTGCTTAGAAATTGAATTTTTCTAAGCACCATTTTAAATTTTAGACCAAATCAAGGTACTCCCTAAGGTAGCCTGACCCCTGACTCTTCACTCCTGATTCCTGAAAAAATTAAAAAATGAAACTTCTCGCCTTTTCCTGCTGTTCTTTGGCAAGGTATTAGAAAACATCTTATGTATTACAAAAATCTATTACATTTGCGTTCTAAAAGCAAAAGTGTAGTGATTTTTCCAAAAAGAATTAAACATCAAATTTACAATAGTAAGTTAAAATAGCTGCGGACTGTCAACCGACAACCGACAACTGTCAACTAAAAAAAGATGAAGCATCAACTCAAAGTTCTCAATAGTTTAAAGAGACAAAAGGAAGTATTCGAACCCATTAATGAAGGCACAGTAGGTTTATATGTTTGTGGTCCAACAGTTTACAGCGATGTTCACTTGGGGAATTGTCGTACTTTCGTGAGTTTTGATGTCATTTACCGTTACTTGAAATACTTGGGTTACAAAGTACGTTACGTGCGTAACATTACCGATGTGGGGCACTTGGTAGGCGATGCAGATTCGGATGCAGAGGATAAAATCTCAGTAAAAGCAAGAACGGAGCAGCTCGAACCTATGGAGGTTGTGCAGCGCTACATGAATGGTTTTCATGAAATGATGACTATTTTTAATACCGAAAAACCAGACATCGAGCCACGCGCAACAGGGCACATCGTAGAGCAAATCGAAATGGTTCAAGAAATCATCGACAACGGTTACGCTTACGAAAAGAATGGCTCTGTTTATTTCAATACTACAAAATTCGCTAAAGACTATCCATACGGAGAGTTAAGTGGTCGCAAGATTGATGAATTATTAGCTGAAAGTCGTGATGATTTGAAAAATCAAAGCGAGAAAAATCACCCTTCTGATTTTGCGATTTGGATGAAGGCAAGCCCGACACACTTGATGCGTTGGAATAGTCCTTGGTCTGTTGGTTTTCCTGGCTGGCACTTGGAATGTTCTGTGATGAGTACGAAATATTTGGGTAAGCATTTTGATATTCACGGTGGAGGAAATGATTTGAAATTCCCACACCACGAAAATGAAATTGCACAAAATTACGGCTCATGTAAATGTGCGCCAGCCAAATATTGGTTGCACACAAACATGCTCTTGATGAACGGCAAGAAAATGTCGAAGAGTGTTGATCCAGAAACAGGAATTGCTAATTCAATCACCCCAACAGAATTGTTTACTGGTGATAATCCAAATATTTCTAAGGGTTACAGCCCAATGGCGATTCGCTTCTTTATGTTGCAATCTCATTATGCCTCTACACTTGACCTTTCTGACGAAGCACTTTTGGCAGCAGAAAAAGGCTACCGTAAACTCATGGAAGCTAATAAATCTTTGCAACAGCTAAACCACAGTGGAAAAGGAAACGCGGGAGATTTAGACCAAGAAATCAACAAACTCATCGACCTCGCACACGAAGAAATGAGTGATGATTTCAGTACACCACGTGCAATTGGTCGTTTGTTTGAGTTATCGGCAAAAGTAAATGGATTGAAAAACGGACAATTAAAAATGTCAGACATTCAATCAGAAACTTTAGCATTACTAAAGCAAACGTTCACGGATTTCATTTACACCATTTTTGGATTGAAAGATGAAAATGACGGTGCGGACAACAACGGAACTTTAGACGGTTTAATGAACCTCATCATCGACATGCGTAAAACTGCACGTGAGCAAAAAGATTGGGGCACATCAGACAAAATCCGCGATGCTTTAAAAGAAGCAGGCATCCAAGTCAAAGATGGAAAAGAAGGTTCTGAATGGTCATTAGTGTAACCCGTAACTCAGCTTTCCAAGCTGAGTAGCCCGTACAACAGCTTTCTAAGCTGTTAATCCTACACATATGTACTAAGCAAAAAAGCGAGTGATTAAAAGTCATTCGCTTTTTTATTTTAGCAGATTAAAACTATTTTACAGCTCATTAAGTTAAACAACGTATAGACAACAATTGTCTATGTTTTTAATTAAAACCACTTTAAAATTTACTAAAAAATGAAACGAGATAGAATAATTTATTACGTTGTAACAGGTTTATTTTCATTAATGATGCTTATGTCGGCAGGGATGTACATCTTCAATAATGAAGCTATTCAAGAAACTTTTATGAGATTGGGACATCCAACCTACATCATTTATCCTTTAGCCATTTTAAAAATATTAGGACTGGTAGCTATCTGGACGAGGGCTTCGACTTGGCTAAAAGAATGGGCTTATGCTGGATATTTTTTCAATGCAGTATTGGCGGGGGCAGGACATTTAAGTGTCGGAGACGGAGAAGTCGGTGGCGCGATTGTGGCTATTGTATTGCTTTTTACTTCTTATTTTATGGATAAGAAAGTATTTGGAAAGTCATTGGTTTAAGAAAATACGTTCTTCGTCAAATCGTGTGACAGGAAAAAAATAGAAAGCTAAATCTCAAGTAACAACTTGGCTTTTTATTTTTTTATGTCACTTTCGCACGATTTGACGGAGAACCAAAAAATAATAAGGTGGCGGGCATTTTGAAGTGTCCGTCACTCAAAGCAACTTCGCCTTTTGCATAACTTTGCCGTCCAATTTAAGCACCTGTTTGTACAAATGCCCTTGCGCATCAGAATACAGAAATTCAATCTCAAAATCCTCTCTAATTCGATTCTGTCCCGTACCTTGTAGAAACAAACTTGTCGTATTTCCTTGACCAACTCTTACTTCTCTAAAGTTTGTCTTTGATATAATATCATTCCGCTTTTTAAATTTCAAATCCTTCAAAACTGCTAATTGCCCCACATTGCGCAAACGCAACCATGCATCCTTGCCTAATGGTGAAATCTGAAAACTATGCAAAACCAAGGCAGGCTTAATCTTGGCTGCCTTTGACTTTTTTATACTGCGTAAAATGATAGGAATAAGAATAAGTAAAAAGAGAACTCCGCCAGCAATAGCCCAGTACATTGGCTCAATAGATTGAATGAAGGGAAGAACTGTATCTAAAATATTATCTGTAGTTTCCATGAAACGAATATTTGGAGGAGAACGATATTTTGATTTTGCGCAAAAATACTAAAAGAGTTTGTAGTAAAGTGAAAATAGATACAATTCTGTCTCAATCCTCTATTCCAATGATGCCATGGGAGATGTGATGTCTGACTTGCAGA
>CAZQTE010000230.1:0-9282 GCA_964595615.1 uncultured Saprospiraceae bacterium | reverse complement strand
ACTCAAAGTCACCTTGTGAGTAAAAAAGATGCATCAGTCGTTTTCACCCACTACCGTGTTAAGTACGTGACCCTATTCATAAAGTCTATTGCATTCTAAATTATCCAAGACCTTCTACTATCAATTTATTATACACACGGTCTATTCTTAATACATCAACAATATCAAAGTCACTAATATCAATAATGCGATACCTTGATAACGATAATTTTTGTACCAAGCTAAATCTCTCAAAGCAACAGTTTCGTTGTTGTATTCTTCTTTTGTCCAAACAACTTTCGCCAATTCTGCATCTGATTTTGACTCTCCAAAATGACTGAAGATGTAAAGAACAACACAACAAATTAAGAAGTGAATAGTCGCAACATAAAGGAAGTTTGGTAAATCTAACTGGACATTCGCCATTTTAGAACCGATGAGGAAAACGGTAATGGAAAAGCCAACTACGATAGAAGCAATCGCGCCTTTGTTGTTTGACTTTTTAGAAAATAATCCCATAACAAATAAAGCAACAATCGGCGGACAGAACCATGCTAAAGTATTTTGTAGATAATCCCATAACTTTTCAAAATGTCCAATCTGCGGTGCCCATAAAATCGCGATAATCATGACGATTAGAGTGATAATTCTTCCCGTTGTCATCAATTGTTTGGAAGTCATATTTGGTTTTACCTTTTGGACAAAATCCATAGTCACCAAAGTAGAAACAGAATTTAAACCAGAGTCTAAACTCGACATCATCGCCGCAATCAAACCTGCCAAAACAATCCCCAATAAACCAGAAGGCAACAAATCAAAAATCATCGTTGGATAAACCATATCCATTTCTGTCATATCTGGATACAATACTCGCGCGAATGCTCCCGGGAAAATCATGATAAACAAAATGCTCAGTTTTAAGAAACCCGCGAATATTGCTCCCCATTGTCCTTGACGAATATCTTTGGCGGCGAGGGTACGTTGTGTGATGTATTGATTCGTTCCCCAAAAGTAAAATCCAATCAGTAAAACGCCCGTGAAGACCGAGGGCCAAGGCATCTTTTCATCGTCTATTGGTTTCATGACATCAAAGTGAGAAGCTTCTGTAATGGCATAAACGGCATCCCAACCGCCAATAGCATTATAGGCATAAATCGTAATCATCGTCGAACCAAAAATCAAAATCACTGCCTGTACCGCATCCGTGTACATCACCGAACTCAATCCGCCTGTTATTGTGTAAATACCCGCAATAATCGCCAAACCGACAATAATTTGCCACAAAGCAAAACCTGGAAAAATGAGATTAATAACCAATCCACCTGCGTACAAAGTAGCAGCAATGTCCACTAAAATATTCAAAGTCACAGCGATGAAAGAGGTGTATGCCCGCACGACATAGCTATAGCGTTTTTCTAAGTATTCGGGTATAGTGAAAATCCTATTCTTGAGATAAAAGGGTAAGAAGAATACCGCAAAAATTATCAAAATCACAACTGCCATCCACTCATAACTGTAAACAGAAAATCCGTCTTTGTAACCCGCGCCCGCTAATCCGACCAGACTATTACTAGACATATTGGAGGCGAAAAGGGAGAAACCGATAATCGGCCAGGTCAGATTACGACCTGCTAAAAAGTAATCTTCTGCATCTTCGTGTTTGCTACCAAAATAGAAGCCGAGCAATATCACGGCAATGAGATAAACGACAATTATACTCAGGTCTAAAGTTCCAAGGTTAAACGACATGTTTTGTTCTTTTTGTTGGTTAATGAAACATCAATTCACATTTCTAAAATAGACCTTTTGATATGATAATTTTGCTAAAGTGAGAATTGTATTTTTTCGTTTAAGGAATTAATTTTTCTATTGCATAGCCGTCGCTACGGAATTTAAAAATTTGTTTCTTAAACGGAATAAAGACTTTTTCAATTTAGTTAAATTATTATGTCAAAAGGTCTAATATCCTATTTCCAAATTGTATTCAAATTATGCACTTTACCTTCAAGTAAAGCCACCGTTCCACCATTTGCGTAAATAGTCATCTTGTTAAAATCTTCGGTAGGGAAGAAAATATCAGTCATAACAATGGCGCCATTGTCTCCAAACATTTCCGCAGAGGCTGCATCGAGAAATAAGTGAATTTTTAATTTATCTTTCATAGTGTAAGGAGTAGAATAGTGTATTTCTTTAGCAAATTTCTCTGAAAACGAAAGGTCTCCTGATGCGGTACGGTCGCTGAAGAACCTACTGGTTTTTACATCGTAACCGACTTTATACGTTTCGCCTTTACCATTTATCAGCTCAATTCCAAACTCTTGGGCGGTCGTATTCTTTAGGTTAATTTCTAAAACGAGTTCACTTTGAGCTGCATTGATTTTAAACTTATCTGTCAATGAAATTTTATCACTTACCGTCTGTGTTTCTAATCCAAAAGTTTCATTTCTCAATTGCTCCAACTCTTTGACCGGTTGAGATTGAAGACGATAGCCATTTTCTGTATTATGCAATGATAAACTGCGCGGCAAAGTCATAGCGCTACGCCATTTTTCAGTAGGAACGATTTGCGCGTAATCCCAATTTGACATCCACCCCATAAATAGCCTGCGACCGTCTTCCTTTGGCACATCTGACCAAGACACTCCTGCATAATTA
This sequence comes from uncultured Saprospiraceae bacterium, assembly GCA_964595615.1. Classification (GTDB taxonomy): domain Bacteria; phylum Bacteroidota; class Bacteroidia; order Chitinophagales; family Saprospiraceae; genus JAHDCG01. The sequence continues at coordinate 6,648 of CAZQTE010000230.1, read as the reverse complement.
TCTCGACCGTAGTCTATCCAAACGCCTTTGCCATTTTGAATATTTTGCTCAAATTTTGCATCTATTGTAAAATTTTTACCGTCAAAATCTCCTACAAAGTATTGCGTTCCTGAGCCACCATTGAAAGAACCTGGGTTGATACTCAAGAAAACAACCCATTTCGTTTCCTCTGTTCCTGCTATCTGCATTGGGAAAATCTCTGGACATTCCCATACGCCTTTGCGGTCGCCGTATTGATTGCCCCAATCGCTTAAATGTTCCCAGTTTTTCAAATCAGCAGAAGCCCAAAATTGTAATCGGTCCTTAGCTGCTAAAACCATTAACCATTGATTGTGCATCTCGTCCCACATAACTTTTGGGTCACGAAAATCACGGATGTTATTTGTATTAGGGATGACTGGATTTCCTTCATATTTAGTCCAAGTTCGTCCTTTATCATTACTGTAGGCAATACTCTGGTACTGAAAATCTTTAGCATCTGTTTTTTCGCCTTCTGGCTCGTGGTGCGTGAACATCGCAATTAATGGCGGCTGTCCATCTTTTCCAAAACCACTTGTATTTTTCCAATCTACGACTGCACTTCCTGAAAAAATATAGCCTAACTCATCAGGATATAAAGCAATCGGCAGATGCTCCCAATTAACCATATCTGGAGAAACGGCGTGCCCCCAGTGCATCGGTCCCCAAACTGTACTATCTGGATAATATTGATAAAAAAGATGATATTCGCCCTCATAATAAACCATACCATTGGGGTCATTCATCCATTTTTCTTGTGGAGAGAAATGAAATTGTGGACGGTGTGCATCCTGGTAAATATTTGTCTTTTCGACCATTTTTGTTTCTGCTTGCATGTCAGTTTGCGGTGTGGTTTTATCTTGGCAAGATAAAATAGTGAGCGAGCAAAGGCTCAGAATAAAGAGAAGTCCTCTTGTTTGTATTTTGAATATTTTTAAAATCATCTTTTCTCGGTTTAGTTAGAATTAATAAAGCTTACCACTGCTTGTTCGTCAATTTTGGGAGTTCCTCCTGAATGAGTAGCAACCAAAGCACCCGTGGCACAAGCAAATCTCAAACATTCATTTGGATTTTCTCCTTTAAATTTTTTCGATAAAAAAGCAGCTAAAAAAGAGTCTCCACTTCCTATCGTGTCTTTGACAGTTATGGGAAAACTTGCGTGTTCGTACAATTTTCCCTCCTGCAAACACAGCGCACCTTCACTTCCTTTTGTAAGAATAACTGTTTCCAGATTGAACTTAGAACTTAGGTAGTCTAATGCTTTTTTCTCTTCTACATCTTTAATGTACCAGGCGCCGATTATCTCCAATTCTTCATCACTTAACTTAATAAAATCCGCTTTTTCTAATAATTTTTCAATCAAGTCTTGCGAGTAAAACGGTGTACGCAAATTCACATCTAAAACGCGAAATTTTGCCACATCTGCTAAATCCAAAAGCGTCTGCATGGAGCGTTCTGAACGACAAGCTAAACTACCAAAAACTAAAGCATCAGCAGAACGAACAAGTTCGACTTTTTCATTATCTGTATTGATAAAATCCCAAGCAACAGGCATGACAATATCATAGGTAGGTGAACCTTTTGCATCCAATTCTACATTAACGATACCTGTCGGAAAGGTAAAATTAGTATGTACAAAATCGGTGTTTATGCCGTTATTTTTCAAAAAGCCCAATAGCTCTTTTCCTAAATCATCATCACCTACTTCGCTAATCATCGTAGTGTCTATCTCAAAGTTTTGCAGATGATGCGCCACATTCATTGGTGCGCCTCCTGCGACTTTCCCTTTTGGTAAAAGATCCCATAATACCTCTCCGTAACAAACTATATTAGACTTCGACATTTTTTATTTTATCAATTGTTTTTGTAAATCCTCCAATGCAACTCCCTTTGTCTCTGGCATCATTTTCCACACAAAAATTAACTGCAAAAACATCATAAAGGCAAAAAAGCCAAAGACGGGTGCTGCGCCAATTTTAGTAAAAAGAAGCGGAATTAAAGACGGAATTATTGCTGCTAAAACCCAGTGCGTACTACTTCCAAATGCTTGTCCGCTCGCACGTAGATGATTAGGGAAAATTTCGGAAATAAAAACCCAAATGACTGCCCCCTGCCCTATTGCGTGAGCAGCAATAAACATAAATAAGAAAATTGGAATTGCCATTCCTTGCCAGCCAGCAGCAAAAGCATAGGCAACCAAGGAAAGAGAAATAATGTAGCCAAATGAGCCGATGTACATCAGTTGCTTGCGCCCCAATCTGTCAATCAAATAAACACCTGCTAAAGTAAAAACCAGATTGGTCAGTCCAATACCAACACTACTCAAAAGTGCCGTACTTTCCTCCAAACCAGCACTTGCAAAAATGCGCGGTGCGTAATACAACAAGGCATTGATACCCGAAAATTGATTGAAAAAGGCAATTAAAAAAGCTAAGATTAAAGGGAAACGATATTTAGTCAAAAAGATAGTTTCATTTTTAGCATGACTTGCATCGTCTGCTAAAATGGCATCCATTTGCGACTCGACATCTGCTTGCGGGTCTATCAGCGCTAATGTTTTCGCAGCTTCGGCACGGTCATTATTTTTAGTCAAAAGCCAACGCGGACTTTTTGGGACACCCAAAACCATAAGGGTGTAAATTATCGCAGGTATGGCTTCTACTCCAATCATCCAGCGCCAAGCATCTGTCTCGACACTACTCAAAAGATAATTCGAAAGGAAAGCTATCAAAATACCAAACACGATATTGAATTGGTACAAAGCCACCAATTTACCACGGTCACTAGCTGGTGAAATTTCGGAAATGTATGCTGGCGCAGCAATCGTCGATGCTCCAACTCCAAGTCCTCCAATAAATCTAAAACAAGCAAACACCCAAGGGTCGCCCGCCATAGCTGAACCAATTGCAGATACAGAGTACAATATTCCAATCCAAAACAAGGTTTGTTTACGTCCAATTTTATCTGTCGGAATACCTCCAAACATAGCACCAATAACCGTTCCCCATAGAGCCGACGCCATGACGACAAAGCCATGGAAAAACTCGCCTCGCTGCCACAATTCTTGTAAAGAAAGGTCTGCACCAGAGATGACTACGGTATCAAAACCGAAAAGAAAGCCCGCCAATGCAACCGTTAGTGACCAGAAAAATATCTTGTTGTTTTTCATATTGTGGTTTTTCGTTTTGTTTTAAATGGTACGTTTATATAATCTTGCCTCCCATGGCTTTAATTTTGTTGTCATTTCACTCTCTATATTACATAGTTCTAAACTGTGCGTACTTAGGTATAAGTCAAAACTCTGCATTTGATTGGAATGATTGAGAAGAATGTAAAAATGGTTTTCTTCATCAAATCGCTCATAGACGTAAATGTCTTTACTTTTTTGTGTGACGACGTTCCAATCGCCATAGACGAGCGTTTTGTATTGCTTGCGATACGCCATTAATTTCTGATACCAGAAGTAAATGGAGTCGGGATTTGCCAAAACATTTTCAGCATTAATCTCTTCGTAATTTGGATTAACTTTTATCCAAGGCGTTCCCTTGGTAAATCCTGCGTTTTCAGTCCCGTCCCATTGTATCGGCGTGCGCACATTGTCACGTCCATGCTCATGTACCAAAGGCAAAAAGGACTCAAGCGTTGCGCCTTCCTTACTAAATTCTTTGAAATAATTCAAGGTTTCTACATCGCGATAATCCTCCAAAGAATCAAAGTGAACATTCGACATTCCGAGTTCTGAACCTTGATAAACGCAGGGCGTTCCGCGTAAAGTAAAAACTAGCATTGCTAAGAGTTTCGCGCTTTCTACTCTGTACTCTTTATCATTTCCAAATCTTGACACCAAACGTGGAAAGTCATGATTATCTAAGAAAATACTCACCCAACCTGACTGCCCCATTGCATCATACCAGTCTTTGAAAATTCGTTTGATATCAGACCAATCATAAGCCACAGGGTCAAATTTCCCTTTTGGTCCATGCCCCAAAAACATGTGGTCTAAATGGAAAATCATATTTAATTCGCCTCGGTCTTCGCCCACGTATTTGATACCAACATCAGTTGAAATACCTGGTCCCTCTCCCACCGTCATGATGTCATAATCCTTCAAAGCTTTTTCATACATTTCATTGATATACTCATGCACTTTTGGTCCATTTGAATACACTTGGGCTATCACATCATTGAGGTATTCTAAATCTGTATCGGCAAAATCTAATCTTTTCGAAATCAAGGGAATGACATCCATTCTAAATCCATCAATCCCCTTATCCAACCAAAACCTGAGGATGTCACAGACATTTTCTCTAACTTTTGGATTTTCCCAGTTTAAATCAGGCTGTTTTTTTGTAAAAAGATGTAAGAAATATTCATCCGTTGTCGCATCATATTTCCACGCGCTCCCTCCGAAAAATGACTTCCAGTTATTTGGCGGCCCGCCATTGACACCTTTTTTCCAAAAATAATAATCTCGATACGGATTGTCTTTTGACTTCTTCGATTCCTCAAACCACTTGTGCTCGTCAGACGTATGATTGACTACCAAATCCATGATGAGCTTCATACCCCGCGCATGCAAGCCTGCAAGTAAAACATCAAAATCCGCCAGCGTCCCATAATCTGGATGTATCGCTCGATAATCACTAATATCATAGCCATTATCGTCATTGGGCGAGGCATAAATCGGCGATAACCAAATGATGTCCACCCCTAAATTTTTCAGATAATCCAATTTAGAAATGATACCAGGCAAATCACCAATGCCATCTCCATTACTGTCTTTAAAACTCTTAGGGTAAATTTGGTAAATGACTTGTTCTTTCCACCAAATTCGTTTTATATTCTTGCTCATTGGAAAGTTGTTGGTTGGAGGTTGTTAGTTGTTAGGTTCGTTAACAGTCACTTTCAAAAGTGCCTGTTAACTTTTAGTAGTAAATTTCATTAGGAATGTTTGATACATTGCCTTTACTCGCGAGATGACTTTGAGTCACCACGTGAGTTTACTACTATCATTCTACTTCGCCAAATACGCCTTCAATCCAAGATAAACCCCATTACTCCAACCAAAACCATCTTGTACAGGATATTCACCGCCGCCAGCTTCTAAACTTAGGTCTTCCACATTGTATTTTTCGACAAATTTGCCTGTTGATTTATAGACTTTTTCATTGAGTTCGACCCAGCGTGTCGCGATAGTTCTCGCCAATTCTTTGTGACCATAATTATCCAAACCGATGACGGTCATCCATTGCAGGGGTGCCCAGCCGTTGGGCGCGTCCCATTGTTGACCTGTGTTGTAGAGCGTGGAGACGACACCGCCCGGTTTTAGGAAATTTGTCTTTATGTAATCTGCCACAGCATCTGCTTCTTCTTGACTGACCATTTTAAAATACAAAGGATACATCATGGCTAAGGATTTTTTGCCACAGAGCTTTTTTGTTGTCCAATTATAATCTTCAAATGAACCATCTTCACTTTTACACTTCGTTGAAATGAATTTTTTTCGATTGCTCATACTTGCTTTTAGACTTTTTGCAAAATCAGAATCCGCATTTTCCAAGTCCAGTAAAATTTCTTCCAAGCCATATAAAAGTGCATTCAAATCCAATGGCAAAATATCAGTCGTTTCGATAGTCCCCATATTCTGTCCATCCGCAAACCAGCGGGAACTATAATCCCAACCAGACTCTGCACCAGAACGTAAATCGCGATACATTTTTTCGCCCCCTTTATTTTCCTGCACTAATTCGTAATCTTCTATGTATGACTCTTGTCTTGGATTATCCCCTTTGTCATAATAGCGATTGAGAATACCCATTTCTGTCTGGACAGTGTGTTCAAATGCTACTCCTTCGCCAGAGCGATTCATCCAAAATTGGTATTCTTTTTTCAAGGCATCTGCGTATTTTTGATAAACTTCATCTCCCTTTTCGTCTGCCAATAATTTGACCATCTGAGAGAAAAATGGAGGTTGAGAACGGGTCTGATAATAGACTCTATTTCCATTTGGAATATGTCCGATGGCCTTAATCAAATGCGCGAAATTGTCTAAGATATTTTCAATCATTTCAAATTCACCATCTTCGACCAAGCCTAACATAGTGAAATAACTATCCCAATAGTAAACTTCTCTAAAGCGACCTCCTGGTACGATATAATCTTTTGGTAAAGGAATGAGCGTGCTGAGTTCGCTCGCCTTGTCTGCTTTTCTGGTTAAAACTGGCCAGAGAGAAGTGACATGTTCTGCCGCTGTTTTAGTCGGGTCAGATTTAAAATCAGAAGAAATCGAAGGTGGTATTTCAAAATTTTCTTTTACGAAATCGGATAAGTTAAAATTCTCTGCTCCTTTAGCGGTTTCGTAAGCTGCGTTGATTTTCGCGGCGGGAAATTTCGCGGTACAATCTACGAATGTCTTACTGTCTGGGAACACGCCTCCCATTTGCACCGCTACAAATAAATCAGGATACAACTCGTCGGGAGTTGGGAAGGTTTTGAATTCTACCGTTTCAGTAGCTGTCGCTTCAGGTGTCGTTGTTTCCGTTGTTGTCTTTTCTTGGCAAGACGCGAAAAGTAAGGCGATGAAGAGTAGATTGTATTTCATGGTTGATTGTTTTGTTTTGATTGTGGTTT
>CAZQTE010000229.1:0-9282 GCA_964595615.1 uncultured Saprospiraceae bacterium | reverse complement strand
CGGAGAATATTTTAGGTTTGAAGGAAATATGAAATATGAAATATGAAATATGAAAACTACTGCCATTGTCTGGGATTATGAAACTTTATTGATGCAAAAAAAATGCAAAAGTACAAGTCCCGTCCAAGTCAGAACGGTCGTACTTCGTAAATCGTAATTCGTACTTCAAATCTCTTTTTGCATCTTCACCAATTTCGTCCGGATGCTCTGCAATTTGCGTAACATCAAGTGTTTTTTCTTCTTTTGGGCACGCATACTTTTGATTTCATTTGCAGCGCCTTCAAGTGTAAAACCTCTTTCTTTTACCAAATTATGAATCATTCCAAAAACTTCAATATTTTTGGGCGTGAAACGACGTTCGCCGTTGCGTTTGTGCGGTTTGAAGAATGAAAATTCTGCTTCGTAATAGCGAATTAACGAACTTTTTACATCAAACATAGCAGCGACTTCACTGATGCTGTAATAGCTTTTGGTGAGATTTTTTATAGTATTCATGTATGTTATGTCTTGTCTATACTTCTCGAATAAATTCCACGATAAGTGATATGAAAAAATAAAAATCTAAGAATTTATTTCTATTTTAGATTTTTATTTTTTCCTATCACGGAATTTATTTGAGAATGATATTTCTTAAATCCTGCGTCTACACAAATATAACGGAATTTTTATTTTTATGTTTTATTGCCCCCCTAACCCCCAGAATGGGGGAACTTTTTTCAGGGCTAAGTTTTCTGTAATTCTTTATTTAGGGTTAATCAAAGAAGAATTAAGAATTACCGCATAATTATGTTCAACGAAAGTTCCCCCACTCTGGGGGTTAGGGGGTAAAACCAACTCAATGTCAGATACACCACAACAAGAAAAAAAAATTGTCAAAAAATACGAAGTCGTTCTCGGCATCATTTCTATTCTCATTATTGCCTATTTCATCGTAGGAAAGTACGGTTGTTTTATGGTCAACAAATCGGTGACAGAAGTTGAATGGACAGATGGCAGTTCTCACGATAATCTAAAACGTCCAGAAAAGCCGAAAGAAGCAACAGAAATTGATAGAGAAACGGAATCTACTGTGCGCGAATTAGCAACGCTTTTTGCAAATAATAAAGGTAAAAGCAACGCACGCACTGAAGGAGGTATGCAACGTATGGGTTTGACGAAAGACGAGCGTAATTACTATAAAAATGTAAGAGAAAATTTTAGTTTTAGTGACGAGATTGGTTCTGCACAAAACTGGTTTACAGTACTAAAAGCAGCAGGTAGTACTTACAAAACGATGCAGGATGTTTTTCAAGATGAACAACCTGAAGATGAGGATGATTTTTATCAAGAATTGGAAAATAGATTTGGTGTTCCGAGTTCTCTGTCGCGAGAGTTTGCGAAGCGAGGAAAGAAAGAAGTGAGTGATTGGGCGCTTTTTGTGGAAGAAAATCAGTAGAAGTACGATTTACGAAGTACGACCATTCTAACTTAGAAATTCAGCCCGTATAAAAGTTAGAGCAGTCGTACTTCGTATCTCGTAATTCGTACTTCCATATTATCCTCGCATCTTAGACCGTTTCACTAAATACTGCTGCAAAACAGGCTTAAAACCTGCATTAATATCCGCCTCTACAAAGTCAATTCTGTACTGCAAACACTTCATTTTCAATTCCTCTTTAAACGCTTTCATTTGCGTGACATACTGTTCTTTTACTTGATTTGATTGTAGTCGAACTTGCTCTCCTGTTTCCATATCTACGAATAGATAGGGACGATTTTGGAATTCAAAATCTAACTCTTTTGACTTATCGACTACGTGGAAAAGTACGACTTCATGCTTGGCATGCTTGAGGTGTTGTAATGCTGCGAATAGCTTATCACTTTCTTCTGATTGCTCCAACATATCACTAAAGATAATCACCATTGAACGCTTGTGAATACTATCTGCAATTTGGTGTAAAGCTTCTGCTGCGGAGGTTTTTCTATCGCGTACAGGATTGTGAATCAAATTATCTAAATGACCCAATAACAACTGATAATGCTTCGTGCTCACACGCGCACGGGTATGCGTATTTACCGCTTCATCAAAAATAGACAGACCGAATGCATCGCGCTGTTTCTTCAATAAATTCATCAAAGCCGCCGCTGCCAGAGAAGAAAAACGCAATTTATTCATATACGTATCTGTCTCCTTCGACACCTCTGGAAAGTACATGGAACTGGAAGAATCAATCACGATTTGACAACGCAAATTTGTCTCCTCTTCATATCGCTTCGTGTACATCTTATCCGTCCGTGCGAATACCTTCCAATCAATATTTTTGGTCGGTTCACCTGGATTATAAATACGATGCTCAGCAAACTCCACACTAAATCCATGAAAAGGACTCTTGTGCAAACCAATGATAAAACCCTCGACGACTTGCTTCGCCAAAAGTTCTAAATTTCCAAGATTGCGGACATCTATGTTATCTAAGTATTGAGACATTAGGGTTGTGAGTTGTGAGTTGTGAGTTGTGACCTTTTCAGTCTTGCATTTTAATAACGTATTTTTTGGGGATTAGATTTGATTTTGAGGGAAAATATATTTGTTTCCTAAGCCCCCTACCCCTGAAGGGGCGAATATTCGTTATTTAAACTAATATCCTAATCAATATTCACTTCTAAGTTTCAAATGCATTCAAATCAAAAAACGAAATATGTTCCCCTTCAGGGGTCAGGGGTTTAACAAAGACAAATCTTCAAACCTGCCCATGCAAAAACAAAGACAGCACAAAACTCCCATACAAAAATGCACTAAAAGCAAAATGCGGTCGCACTGCAATATATTGATGCGGAGAAATACCATGTTTCGTTTTCAAATAAACCATTTGATTTATCTTGTTAACATAGAATGCGATGACCGAAGCAAAAGCAATTCCGAGCAAGCCAAATATACGCACAAAAAGTAAACTTAAAGTGACATTTACGATAATTTCGATAGCTGCGGAGAAGAGTAAAAAGTAACTTTTTTCCTTTGCCATGACGACGGTCTGCGGTAGTAAAATCCGACTGGACAGCATCAACAAATAGACATTAAAAACATAAGCAGAATCTCGAAATTCTGGGCTAAAAGCCCTCTCAAAAACCCACGGACTAGTCAACATAAACAGCGCAGAAAGAGGGAACATCCACTTCGATAGATTAAAGGTTTGCTCTTTTAAATTTTGCATTCCTGACTCCAAATTACTTGCCATTTTAGGCAGTAATGCGGTGACAATTGCGCCGATAAAAAGCGTAACATAAGGCATCTCCCGCGCACCGTATCGAAAGACTGCAAAAGCAGTTTCGTCTTGGAAATGAGAGTTAACAATTAGACCGTCTATGGATTCATATCCTCTATTCAAAAATGCTTTTAAAACCAAAGGTAATGCTAAGGCATAAAATGGCGTAATCATCTGAAAATCAACAGAAAAGGTCGTATGTCGCATTATCAGAACTAACAACCAAATAAACTTCACAGCCGACATCAAAATCAATCCAATGAAGATTTCTTCTAAGCCAAAACCCATTAAAACAGGCACAAGAACCGCAATTATTTGTAAGCTAAAAGCTATCGTTCCATAGATAAATATCTCTTTGTATTTTTTTAAAAGCAAATAAAAAATCTGCACCAACCACGAAGGTGTTTGAAAGACCAAAAAAAGACACAATAAAGGAATGTAAGGCAATTCTTCCTCCATGCCAAACGTTGATGTAAACCAATCCGCTGACAAATAGAGAATACCCGACATCAAAATACTCACTGCCGTAAAAAATAGAAAGATATTAAAGAGCGCTTTTTTGCTTTCTTGGACATTCAATTTGGGGAGATAAGTTAGTGCCGCATTGATGCTACTTGCCACCCAAAAAAAGCTCAACATACTCGTAGTAAACCAAAACATTTCATAAACAGCAATATCCTCTTGCGGGAGGAATTTTGCCAAGATAATCATCAGCAAAATGGTCGTCCCAAAGCGTAGCAAGTTGAAATATTGCAGAGCGGTGGTACCGTTTATATGTTTTTTTAAATTTTGAATTTTGAATGATGAATTTTGAATGCCTAACCGCAAGAGTCGGACATTTCGATTAAAAATGAAGCAAATGAAAATCTATTCCTTCTTATTACTCCTCATACTTTTTACTTCTTGTCAAACGGCAGAAAGTCAATCCTCCTCTCCTACTACTGCAAAAACGATTGAAAAATCTATTCCCTCAGCTACATTTATCAATCCCGAAGGGCAAACGATTAAAACGCGTTTCTTAGCTCCAGCAGGATTTTCGCGTAACAGTCTGCCAGAAAATTCTTACGCAGACTACCTACAAAATCTACCTTTGCATCCACACGGCGCAAAAGTACATTATTACAACGGTGCAGAGAAATACAATGATGTTTACGAGGCGGTTGTTAACATTGATGTCGGAAAACGAGACTTGCAGCAATGCGCAGATGCGATTATGCGTTTGCGGGCAGAACATTTTTATGCGCAGCGTGATTATGAGCGTATTCACTTCAATTTTGTGAGTGGAGATAGGATTGATTATGATAAATGGCGGAAAGGTTATCGCGTGAAGGTCTCGGGAAATAAGGTTTCTTGGGTAAAATCTGCAGCGGCGAGCGATGACTATAAATCATTTCGGAAATACATGGACATCATTTTTTCTTATGCGGGCACGCTTTCCTTGGCGAAAGAATTAAAGCCTGTTTCGATGAAAGATATTCAGATTGGAGATGTGTTTATCCAAGGTGGTAGCCCAGGTCATGCGGTAGTTGTGATAGATATGGTGGAAAATAAAGACACAGGAGAACGTCGTTTTCTTTTAGCGCAAAGTTATATGCCTGCACAGGAAATTCATGTTTTGAAGAATATGGCAAATGCGGATGGAAGTCCTTGGTATAGTAATTTTTTGGAAGGAGATGTGAGTACGCCCGAATGGGGATTTAGAGTGGAGGATTTAAAGCGGTTTTAGAAAATAGTTGATTGGTTGATTATGTTGATTAGTTATCGAAAATCAACATAATCAACCAATCAACTAAATTTACTCTACTACCACCTTCTGACTAAAATTCTGCACATTATTTTTCAAATCCACCACATAAACACCTGAAGACAAGTCAGTTGTAGAAATAAAGTAATTATCAGAAAAACGAGAGATAGTTTCTTTTTCAATTAATTTTCCAGCAATGTCTGTCACCGTAAAAGTGAAATCAGAACTAGAAATGCCCTTAATCTTAAAATTAATTTGCTCACCACGTTTTACTAAAGAAGGATAGATTTCGACATTAACTTCTGGTGCGAATTCAACAGATTTCACATCCGAATATTCAAATGTACCGTCTGTATCGATTTGCTTTAAACGGTAGTAATTTACACCTGCCACTGGACTCTCATCAAAAGCTTTGTAATCCACATCTCCCTCGCTATTTCCTTGTCCGCGCACTGTCGTCACTATGGTATAATTTTCCTTATCTGTGCTGCGTTGCACTTCAAATTCTTCATTATTTCTTTCAAATGCAGTTGTCCAATTTAGCTCTGATTTTTTTCCATTTCTCACCGCAGTAAAATCTTTTAATTCTACTGGTAAAATGCTATTCACTTTCAAAACATACAAACCTGTATTCGTATCAGAGCCAATAACCGTCCCCGAATTGAAAAAAGGATACACGCCCCATACACCGTCAAAAACGCCCGCATTAGGATTTGTGTTTGTATCATAGTAGCCTTCCAGTACAGCATTCATCGGATCACTAACATCCCAAACCTGCACGCCTTCACGATAGTAAGCCACATAAGCATAATCATCTTTGACAAATGGATTATGGGCAATATTATTAAGTGGACTTTGGTTATCTAGATTTGCATTGAAGTAAGCAGATGAAGGCGCTGAAATATCCGTCAAATCATCTAAGTCTGCTACTTTCACTTCCGCTCCCGATGTCTCATCACAAAAAATAAGATGCTTACTATCTTTTGTCAACCAACCACTATGGTTGTAGCCGCTATTACTGTATGAAGTTAAAGAACCCAGCTCTACAGGCGCAGTAGGGTCTGCAAAATCATATACATACATAGCCGAAGGATTGCTACCGTGAAAGCAGTAAGCTGTGTCATTTCGCACATAAATGTCATGAGAATAACCGCCATTCATATTTGGAGAACCCACCTCTACGGGCAGGGCAGGATTTGTCAAATCAAAAACTATAATTCCATTACTGTGCGTATTTGAACCAGGGATATACATTTTTGCTTTAGCTTCATCAATAAAGACATTATGTGCTCTATTAAAACTGGCTGTTGACTGATGTACTTTTGTAACTGTCGTTGGCAATCCACTTAAATCAAAAACAATAAGACCTTCATTAGTTGAACCTTGATCAGCGACTGCATAGGCATAATTGCCATAGGTTTTAAAGTCTCTCCAAATAGACAAAGAGCTTGTACCATTAGCGTTCAAATTACCGAAATTTGCTACTTCTACCACATTTGTGGGGATAGTAATATCAATAAAATGAATCTTCCCCGCAGAACCCAAAATAGCATACTCTCTACCATCCGGGGCAGTGTAACCCCAACAATCGTTGTACTCTAATCCAGAATGCGTGGGTAAAGAGGTGTCATCCCAATTATCTAACAAAGTCATGTTCATAGACACTTGCGCGGACAATGCTGAGACGACTAATAAGGTCGTAAAAAGTAAAAATAGTTTGTGCATTACAATGGTTTTAAAACGTTGCAAGAAAGATTAGGAAAGCGAAATGAATAAACATCGATTTTTGAATAGCTCATTTTGCACTCCTTAGGCAATTCGGGATTGTTAAAATATTGTGTTTAGGTCAAAATCTATGGCGAGAGGTTCTTTAAAAGAATGGAGATATGAGTAATATGTGTTTTAACGTTAGTTAGTTCATAAAGTAACAGATTAGGCGATAAATACAAGAGATTATTTTCTATTTCAGTCGCAAAAATCAAACCATGTCGGCGGCAAGATGTTTAATAACTAAAAGATTTTAGATGTTAGACATAAGATGTTAGATTTTAATAATTGAAGACAAAATTTTACTTTTACTTTTTGTTGTTATTTTTCATCACATGTTCATTTTTAAATTCATGTTTTATGAAGTCTAACATCTAAAATCTTTCGTCTAAAATCTAAAAAGAAGATATGTCTTTAGTAGAATCAAATATGTTGGACTTGGGGATTGCTGCCCCAGATTTTAATTTACCAGATACTGTTTCTGGTAAAAATTTGACTTTCGCGGATGTCAAAGGGGAAAAAGGAACAGTGGTTATGTTCATTTGTAATCACTGTCCGTATGTTATTCATGTGAATGCTGAAATTAAGCGTATCTCCGACGAATACAGCGCGAAAGGTATTGGTTTTGTTGCCATTAGTTCAAATGATATCGTTAATTATCCACAGGATGCGCCGCATTTAATGACGAAGTTGGTAGAACAAGAAAATTTCAATTTTCCATATTTATATGACGAGTCACAGGAAGTTGCAAAGGCTTATGATGCTGCATGTACGCCTGATTTTTACGTTTTTGATGCGGAAAATACTTTGGTTTACCGTGGTCGCATTGATGCCTCGCGTCCAAGTAATGGACAGCCTTTGACGGGTAAAGATTTACGTGAAGCTTTAGATTCTGTTGTTGCAGGCGAGTCCGTTTCTGATATTCAATATCCAAGTGCGGGTTGTAATATTAAGTGGAAGAAATAACTGGATATTTTCATTTATCAGGATGACTAATCCCGAATTTTCTTGTTGAAGATTCGGGATTTTTTATAAATCAAAAAAACTATGACTAGAAAATTAAATATTACAGCCAGAAAAATAGTCGTTTAAAACCACTCTTCCTACCTTAAAAACACAAAAGCATGGATTAAAACTATCTTTTTTTATTTATGCTTGATAATGAACTAATTATGCTTGAAAACACACTTCAATCAGACTTACTTTTGCAACTTAAGAGAAGCTCGACTTGTTTGAGAACACAACTTATTTAGTACTACATAAAACTACTCAATTCCAAAAAACTGACTATTATTTAGATAGTCAATGAAATATATTTCATGCAAAATATCAACCTCGCCGTAGGTTACCACAACATCCCAAATTTTCATCATCTTAATTTGTCCTTGACGGATCAATTGACAGATGCGGAATATCACGTCCCCTCTCCTTTTCAAGGCTTAGAAGGTTTTCGTGAAGCTATCTCTGCCAAATTACAAATCGAAAATGGAGTCCAACGCTTGCATGAAGAAAATATATTAGTAACACAAGGTGCGACTCAAGCCCTTTATTTAGTTGTCAATAAAATACTTCAAGAAGGCGACAAAGTGCTACTGCCTTTTCCTGCTTGGGGTTATTTTCAAGATGTTTTAAAAGATAGAAACGTAGAGATAATTAGCGTAAAAACTGATGTAAAAAATCAGTACAAAATAACTGCCCAAGATTTAGAAAAAAATCTAACACAAGACACTAAAATGCTGATTTTTACCCACCCCGGTAATCCTGGCGGTGGCGTTTATACACATGGAGAATTAGCGGATATTACCAAAGTTATCCGCGAATTTCCTAATCTCATCGTACTCTCTGACGAAGTTTACGAACTATTGATTTTCAATAAAGAAAAAGAATTTTATCCTCTCTCCTTTTTCCCCTCTATTGCCAAACAAATCATCACAATTAATGGCTTTTCAAAGTCATTTGGATTGACGAGTTGGCGGATTGCTTATGTGTATTCACATAATCAGACCTTTGTCAGCCAACTCACTGAATTACAGAAACTTATCACCTACGGATTACCCGTCGCTACCCAAAGAATAGCCTGGACTGCCATTCAAAAAGAACGCCTATACGCTCTAATTTGGCAACAAATGGGCATGCCACGTCGCCAGCAATTATTCGACTTTTTTGATAAAAATAAATATGCTGATGTCTTTTTACCCGACGGCGCATATTTCCTTTTTCCCAATCTCAAAAAACTATGTGATGCTGCAGGTTTTTCACATAGTGCAGAATTGCCACTTTTCTTAGCCGAAAATTACAATCTTAATATCGCAGACGGTGCGACATTCGGAATGCCTTTCCATTATCGTATTAATTTTATGCAGACCGAGGGGATTATTCAGGAGGCGATTAATCGTTTTGAGCAGGCGTTTACGAAGTTGATGAATTGATAAAGTGGCAAAACATTTATTTGCATTCTCTGTTTATCAGTCAAATATTAGTAAAAGTGATTTAATAAGTTGAGCCATAATGCGTAGTAATTTTTTCTTC
>CAZQTE010000228.1:0-9360 GCA_964595615.1 uncultured Saprospiraceae bacterium | reverse complement strand
TTATTTCACATTCAGCAATTGTTATTCCTAACAATTCCTCATTCTCTTCACAAATAGCTCTAGCATCAGCTTTAGTTTTCGACTCAATTATTGACTCAGTAGTAAGGCCTCCTATTACCGTTACACACTCACAAGTATATTCTTTTGTACAAGAACTTAAAGTAATGATTGTAAACATCACAAGAAGACTTAATATACTTTTCATAATACTATTTTTTGAGCTTAAGTAAGATTTGATTGTCCTGCGATTTTCACAAAGACCTAACAGTAACGAAACGAAATATAAAAACGCGGCGCAAAAGTAACATAAATTTTTCTTTTATAATACTTTTTTTCTTTTTCATATTTAATCTATTCAGAGGAAGATGCATTAAATACACTGTAAACTAAATTTCTTTGATTTTTCCGCGTGCTTCTTTTCCGCGATAGCGACGTTAAAAAAATTTAACAAACTTCTGTTACACGGTATTAAACATCAAGCTTTAAGTTAAATAGAACTTGACATATCTCGTTTTTATTATATTATTATCTCCGTATTTTTAAAAGCCTATATTAGATTTCCATATCAAAGACACGAGAAATTCTACGCATCTTACTAGTCTGAGCTCTTGGCGGCAAGCCTTTTTGACAAAAAATCTGCATACTTTTTATGCCTTTCTCATTAAATAAATTAGACAAGGCTTCTTGAATATTTTTACTAGTTTCGTTATAATTTTCATCTGCGACATCAAGATAAACGACAATTTTTTCAAAATCTTCCTGTTGCGCTGCATAATTATCTAATTTTTTGCCAGCCCATACTATGCGGCGGCGCACTAAATCAGGAAAGATATAGATTAATTCTCCTGCTTCATTCTTTCCAACTAAGACATCGTCCGTCCGCCCTTCTATTCTTTCAATTGCTGTCATAACAGAACCACATGGACAAGGAGAGTCCTTTAATACTAATACGTCATTTAAAAGATAACGAACAACAGGTTGACTCTTTCGTACAAAATCGGTAATAATCGGCTGAAAACGTTGCTTATCAAGCATTTGTCTTTCAAATCGAATATTATCTTCATTGAGATGCATGGTACCCTGAGTACAAGTATACCCTAAAAATCCCTCCGTACACTGATAAATTTCACTGATTTTCAGATTAAAAGTGGTTTCTATCTTCTTGCGGTCTGCATCATCTAAAACTTCTGCGTAAGAAATAATTTGAGTTGGATAAATATCTAATTTACCAGATTCTTTTGCAGCGGTCAAAAGTAAGAGTAAAGAGGGTTGTGCACACAAAATATCAGGCTTTCGCTCTTGCATACTGCGTATAATGGCGTCTATAGGTGCAGCAATATCATAAAATTTAAAGGAAAAAAAAGAAGATTGGACAGACTCATACAAATCACTATTCGCTCGCAAACAAAACGCAACCTTTTGCTTTTTAAAAAGACGTGGTTTCACAACCTTATAAAAAACAGAAGCTGCCCACAAAGCTCGCTCGTCTTCAGAGGCGATAAATAAGCCACGATTGCCAGATGTTCCAGTAGACAGACCAATTGTATAACCATCTATTTCGCTATCAAATGTCTTGTTTTCTTCTGCTTCGACTGCGGCATTCATGCACTCCTCTCTATCTAAACCTACAGTATTGATATCATTAAAATGCATCATAAACTCGGTCTTCCCGATAATAGGAAAAGTGTCAATCGTTTTTCCTTCGGCAAGCATTTTTTGATAATATGGTGCAGTGCTCAAAATCTCTTTTTCAAATGTTTTTAATTTTCGATTTTGACCTTGTAATAGCTTCTCTCTATTCTTAAATTTAGAACGAAAGAATAAAGTTAACCAGTGTTTTATGATGCGTAGTTTGAACATAAGGGAAGGCTTGTGTATTATGGGTTTTCTTTTACTAAGTAAAAGTGATTTAATAAGTTGAGCCATAATGCGTAGTAATTTTTTCTTCTAAGAAATTCAAAAAATCGTTGCATGGTCTGTATCACGGAACTATTTTTTGTGTTTTTTAGAAGGGAAAAGAACAAGTATAATGGCTCAAGTTATTGAATTACTTTTACTAATGATTCACATCGCTCAAAAGTCCTTGGACAATGACAAGAAATAATATCTACTTCAGGAAAACGATGCATAAATCCTCGAATTTTTTGAAAGGAACGCTGGTATTCTTCCCAATTATCAATAAAAAGTCCAATAATACGAGCGGGATAAAGATTTTTCTCTAATGATTCTGACAACCAAAAAGCATCTGCAGCCAGTAGAGTTTTTTGATTCGTATGAGAAGTAAAAAAAGCTCCGATTTGACCTCGAGCGTGTCCTGGTAGGTTGACAATATGTATAGATTCATCATCAAAAATATCGTAATGATATTTGAAAACATCCTTTCTACTTTTCCGCTCTGATTGCTCAAAAAAACAAACCCGACGCTCAAAATCATCTGGTAATAAAGCAGGTACAATGCCTTTTTTTACCGCAGCAAAACCTTTTAAACTTCCTGCTTCTCGCCATGCTGTTTGACTACACCAAAGAGTAGCGGTAGGAAAATCTTTTAATCCTGCAATATGATCTGCATGAAAATGTGAAATGATAATGTGCTTTATTTCCTCTGCCGCAATATTTTTCTTTTCTAATTGCGCTTTCACTGTCCAATCTTCTTCGCAGACTACTGGTGTTGCCTTTGCATATATCAACATCGGCCACTTCCTCGTTTCCTCAAAAAATCGAGGCGAATATCCTGTATCAAATAAGATATAGCCTTCTGTTGGATGTTCCCACAGGACACAGGTCGCATGAAATTTTATCTCTTTTAGTGCCCCACCACGCATTGCGATGCGCTTTAAAGCAGTCGTATAGCCTGTAGTTAAATAGCTTGTTTTGAGTTTCGTCATTTCTATGTTTTGAAACATAAAGCTATAAAAAAAGCCTTTCATTCGTTAGAATGAAAGGCTTTTTCTGTGAGAAAAATTCTCAAAGATTATTTATAATTCTCCTCAAAGAAGCTATCGTATCCAGCTAAAGTTTTCGATTTCAATATCTGACGATAATTGTTTTGAGTAACAGGATATACTTTATATCCGTTTCCTGCTACAAAATCGCCTTTATTTTTTTCGATACCATCGTAATACTCCATAGCTTTTGCCTTATTTTTAAATCGACGAACGACAATCAATGGAATTTTTTCCTCTCCTCCTCCTAAGTAAATGTTAGAGATACGGAGTTTATCTAATTTATGATATTTAGTATGATAATCACTTACCTTAACTTTCACATCAGTCAAAGAAATGTCGCTATCATCAAAGACGATAACCATATAATGCAATTTATCTTCTTCATATTTATAGACACCTGCACTTGCGCCTCCAGCATTAACGGCAGAACTAGAGCCTTTTACACCTAATAGACGCAAAATTTCTTTGGCGCGAGATTGTTCAGGTGCTTTGGGAAATTTAGCAACAACGTCTTTCAGTGCATTAATATATGCCTCTCTACCTTGTAGATTACCTATCGTCATAGCGTTTAATAAAGCGAAACGCGGTGCCAAAGTATTTTGTGCACCAAATTTACTTGGAACACTTTTCAATTTTGCTTCGACAGCTTTATATTGACCTTTTTTAAAGTCAGAATAAGTTTCATCATAGTACTTATTCAATTGATAATCTTGGTCCAATACATTCTTAACGTAATCTGGGTCTTTAATTACTCTAGCAAAGGTTGTCTCTGCATAATCACTCAATAATCTATTCTTAGCTTCGTTGGCTTGACGTGTATTTCCTAAATCTGTATGTGCTAGATACAAATAATATAAAGCATCTGGCTCATATTCTGTTTTAGGATTGCGTTTTAACAAGGCATCCAAAGTCTTAACGGTCTTTTCATTATAGCCCAACTTATCGCGATATAAACGACCTAAATTAAACATTGCTTCCTCTATTTTCTTCTCTGCAATTGCTTTTTCTTCAGGTGTATCGGGTACATCTTTGAAAAGTTTTTCTACATCTTCATCCGTGATTACAGTTTCTGCCAAATTTTCTAATTCTTCAGTTACGTCAGTATCACTAATCTCTTCTTCTCCTAATCTCCAATTATCTTTCAATGGACGTTCTCCCCATTCTCTCACGAAATCACGCGCGCCTTTTTTCACCGAGCGGTCATCATACGCAAAGAAAGAGCTGGCTTTTGAACCCGCACGCCCTCCAGCTAAACTATTTGAAGCGGCTACTCCTTTTCCATTTGCTTTATCTAAAATAGCTTGACGACGCTTTTCATTTTCTGCCTTCTTGATATCAAAAGTACGTGTACGACGTTCTTCATCTGTCAATTTACTCAAACGAATAAGACTGTCTTGCAATTCGATTTCCTGTAAATTTTCAGCAATTGCTGTAAGATTTTTAGCATAAGTTTCTGCCTCATCGTAACGTTCATCACTCTTTGGCAACACACCAATTGTAGAGTCAAAATAGTTTTTTGCATTGACATAATCCTCTCTTGCCAAGTACACTTTTCCTAACTTATAGAATGCCTCCGCTTGATTTGCTTTATTAGAACTTGGCACAGAAAGAGAAGACTCTAAATATGCAATAGCTTCGTCATCTTGTTTTTCACCAAAGGCTACCTGTGCTAAAGTAAAATAAATCTGATCTTGGTATTCTTCGTTTTTTATATCTTTTAACAGACGCTTCAATTCTTTTGTTGTAGCTTCGGCAGTAGCCTTTCCATTAGAATATTTACTATTAAGAATATTCAATTGTGCTGAAAATTCCATAGTATAGCCAGGGCGATATTTCAAGGCACGCTCATAACCTGCTAATGCTTCTGTTAATTTACCTGCTTTTTCATTTATCTGAGCAATGATATAAGCGTAACGTGCTTTATTTAGGCGATTTGCTTCTAATTCTATTGCTTTCTCTAAATATGGAATTGCCTCAGCATATTCTTTTTGCTCTGTAAAATAGTACGCGCGAATTAAAGGTAACTGCTCTGCAACATCTTTAGAAATCTTAGGGTCGTTCTCTAATTGTGTCAACTTATTATTGGCTAATGTCCAATTGTCACGCTCAATATAAGTACGTGCCAACCACAATATGCCTTCACGATAAGCAGGACGATGCTTTAAGAAGTAAGATTCTGGTTCTTCCAACATATTGGGCTTATCTTCCTTCTTCTCTACGGTTTTTTCCTCTTCTTTTTTCTTTTCTTCTTTATTCTCCGTTTTTACGGGGCTATCTTTATCTTTTTTCTCTGTTGTCGTTTTACTTCCTGGGCGCGGTGGTGCTTTCAAGCCCTTTTTTCGTGCCTGTTCGCGAGCTTTTTTATAAGCCTTATCCGCTTTAATTTTTGCTTTTCTCGCTTTATCCCTTGCTTTTTTCTTTGCTTTAGCTTCTTTTATTCTAGTTTTCTTTGCGTCAGCACGAGATTCATCTCGGGCTTCGCGCTCTTCTTTCATTTCTTTGATACGCGCCTTTCTGTATGCTTCCTTATCTGCTTTGGTCTTTGCTTCACGCTCACGTGCTCTTTTTGATAAAGACCCTCTTTTCTTCAAATCATTGCTAAATTCAACCTCCATAAACTCAAAAGTCTCCTCTGCTGTCTCGTAGTCTTGTTTTAAATATTGAGCTTGTCCTAATAATAAATAACAGTCGTCTGTCCAATTTGCACCACGGTGCAAATTCACAGCAACAGACACCTTCTTCATTGCTTCGTCTAAGGACTCTGCAACTCCTTGAGGGTTTTCAGCCTTGGTGTATGGAAAAATTGGTAAAATCTGATTATAATTGTCAACATGCTGCTTTGCCAAGCTTGCTTCACTCTCTTCCATCAATACTGTCGCGTTAAAATAACCATTATAACGTTGCGTAGTATTATGATAGACTTTCTTTAACCCCGTGTATTCTCCTTTTACTTTCTGGGTTGTACAACCACTGATTACCCATACGGTAATGGTCAAAAGGATTAATGTACTTCTCTTCAAAAAATTCGTCATTACTCTGTTTTTGGCTGTGATGTGTATAACAATAAATTATGTTCAAATAAAATGCCGTTTAACATCTTTAGCTCATTAACTCATTGGACTTTAAAACTTAGATACTCTTAAAGTTCGTTAAAAATAGCCCTATTAGTGAAAGTTTTACGATTTTTGTTGTCAAATCGTAATATCCAACTGTTTTCTTACGCAAAAGTAAGCATCCAAGTTGCTTTATTCAAGCTTGTATTAGCAATAAATAAACTGAAATTCATCATTTTTATTTCATTGTTAATAAAATAGTTATTCGTAATTAAGGAATGCGAAAATAATAGATTCAGAATCTATTAATCTCGCATTCCTAAAGACAAGCTTTCCAACTAATAAAAAATGGAAGAAGAAGAAAAACAAAATAAATTTCAAGATTGGCTCGAACGGGTAAAACACCCCTATCGATTGGTAGTGATGAATAATGATACTTTTGAGGAAGTAGGTTCTTATAAATTAACCTTGCTCAACATTTACATTATTTTAAGTTCGATAGTCATGATGGTCGCTATTTTTGTCGTTTTAGCCATCATTTTCACGCCTGCCAAACGCTTCATCCCTGGATATGGAGATGTAAGTGCACAGTCTGAAATGAAAAAAATCTATGAGTCTTTAGACAGTATAGAATATTATGCTAATGCAACAGATACATACCAAGAGAGTATTCAGCGCGTATTAACTGGCAATTCTCAGACGGCACCTGATGAAATACCTGAAGATTTGACTCGAGATACAGAGTTTTCAATTGAGGTAAGTGAAGAAGAAATGCGCTTGCGCGATGAAGTTGCATTAGAGACTCTAAATCAAAAGAATAAGCAAAGCAAAAATATCAATACCTCGCCTAATGACAAGCCTCTAGAGCAATTGTATTTTACCTCGCCTCTGAGTGGCGATGTGAGTGCAGGCTTTATGCCTGAAAAGAAGCACTTAGGAATTGACATTCTTGCTCCAAAAGGTACACCAATTAAGTCTGTTTTAGACGGCTATGTGGTTATGTCTGATTGGACACGGGAGACAGGACAAACGATTGGTATTCAACATGCTAACAACGTTGTTACCTTTTACAAACATAACTCTACTCTTCTCAAAAAAGCGGGTGAATTTGTTAAAGCAGGTGAAGCTATCGCAGTCATCGGTAATACGGGAGATTTGACAGACGGACCGCACTTGCATTTTGAATTGTGGTATAAAGGGCAGGCTGTTGACCCTGCGGAGTACGTCCGATTTTAGGGTTATCAGTAATCGTAAAATAAAGAGAGCCTCTCGTCTTTTGAAGATGAGAGGCTCTCTTTATTCTAGTTCGTAACGCTAAAAATCACTAAAATTTCGCACAGCATTTCTTCCTACACCACCACTCCCGTCTTGAAATCCAGAACCAACACCTCCGTCACCATTAGGGACACTACGATACATTTCTTTCAACCAACTAGGATTATTAATTTCCCCACGCGCTGTAGAGTGTAACATCACATAATTACCAGGAGATAAAGAAGGATTGTAAAATATGAACTTTACCAAACCTTGGTTTGTCATTGGAAATTCATTGTAAGACCAAACTTCGTAAGGAGGTGCAGAAGGGTCGTTGGAGTCTGATACAATATCAGAGGGTTGTCCATATTTCATATAAACATAGCCTCTGTCCGTTTCGAATCCATAACCAAATCCAGAGTCAAAAGCCTCATCGATAGCTTGTGCTACAGCCATATATTCTAGATAAGCACCGTAGGGCTTAACTGGATTTTGCTGTGCCCAATAGGTAAAAAGGTAGATTCTTTGAGCTTCTATATTTTGAGAACGAATCATCTCATTTATATTTTCTCCATCCGCATCATTCAGTATCACAGCAATCGCACGAAGAGAATAGGTGAGTTGTTCGGGACTTAATTTATGGACAAATTCGTCTTCGATTTCTTTTTCTGTTACGGGTTCATTTTCGATTTGCAAGTATGGATTACTGCGTTGAAAACGTACTTTCTTATGGCTCAAAAGTTCGTTTTCTCGGTTACGAACCTCTACGACTAGTTCGTAGTTACCAGACTTTAAATCTGTAATATCAGTCTGCAATAGAAGCGCAGTAATTGCTTCAGCTTTCTTTCGTTTATGACCAATTGAAATAGGTTTTAGTAACTTATCATTGACTACTTCTGTCACCGTGTAGCTAACCAAATAGTCTTGATTAATAGCCTTGTCCGCATTATAAATCTCATTATAAAAAATAAGGCGATTAGCACGTTTGTTATAGAAATTGAAGGCAAGAGGTTCTAATTGTACGCCGCTTTTCACAAAAATATTTTCTTCCTTTGCTTCCTTAAATGATGCTAACAATTGAATGTCAGATTGCTCCAATAGTTCATCACTAAAATCAAGAGAAAATTCACTATTAAACTCTGTCAGGGCTTCTGGTTTATTAGAATCCTGAACTTTCACTTCTAATTCGTATTTACCTTTGGGTAAAACAAACCTTTTTAAGTCTAAAAAATCTGGTTGTTTCTTAGATATAGGACCATTCAATGTATATTTTTCATACTGAATAATATTTTCTCCTTGCTTGACTAACATCAAAACGTCTACTGCTGCTTGTTGTTGAATGCTATCTATCATCTTGTAGGTCAATGTATTACCTACAAGAAAAAGACGAACTTCGACATATTGCTTTTCTCCAGCTTTGAAAGTAGTATAAGAAACATCAGTATCTAGAGCAAAAAGATGGCAGCTCAGAAAAATGAGTGAAAGTAAGGAGATGATTTTTTTCATGGCTTCTTTAGTTTTATTCATATACCGAAATAGAAAGTCGGATAATATACTTACCAATACGGCTAGCAAATTAATGAGATAATTTATCTCTATCAAACAATTCATCCCAAACCCACTACAACTGTCTGATTTATTGCAAGCTATCCTTCTCTTCAGCTTCTGCGATTTTAAAATGCATCACAAAAGGAATATTACGTAATTCAACACTTAAAGTCATCGTGCTGTCTTGCAGATTGCTGATAGCATAATCTGTCGAAAGAAAATCACTTTGTGTACCACTGATTTTCAATAAGTTACCTTGTGTATCCCATTCGGCATTTTGAGCATTACCGTCAAGGTTGATGACTCCTTTTCCATCCGCTTGTAAATCGAAATATGCATCACGCAAAGTTTCGGTCTTCTTACCATTGCGCTCGGCTTCGGTAAGTTCCCAGCGTTGCATTAATTGGTCTTTATTGGTATCTGTTTCTGTATTTTGTTGCTCATCTCCACAGCTAATAAATAAGAATACTGCTGAGATTAAAAGTGCAAAAAAGTGCTTATTCATATTTTTTACTTAAAGGGTTTTGTGTAGATTTCTGTTTATTTAGTTTTTTACCTAA
>CAZQTE010000227.1:0-9425 GCA_964595615.1 uncultured Saprospiraceae bacterium | reverse complement strand
AATTGTTTTTTAACAATTTAATGTCCTTATATCATCATTTAAAACTAAAAAAATGAAAAACAATTACATTTTACTTCTTTTCAGTTTATTTTTAACTGTGCAACTATCAGCACAAACAATCATCGATATTCCAGCAAGTAGTGATCCTGCTGTTCCAACAGATATCTTTCCTGTCATCATGGGAGATACTACAGCCACTGGAGAACGTAACGACAACAACACTATCTACCGTTTGGAGAACGGACAAGTGTATGTCACGACAGGAAGGATTGTAAATAAACCAGAATGGGATTTACATATCGAAGCAGTTGACTTGACAAACACAGAAGTTAAGCCAATTATTACAAGAATACCTAATGCCAGTGGAACTTTTCCAGATATTATGCGTCCTGAAGGAAATGTTACGATGCGTAATCTGTGGATTATTTCAGGTGAAAAAGGAGCTTTGGAGCAACATGATTGGGGAAAAGTTAGGTTTATGGGAGAGAACACGCGCATTATTGCAGAAGATTGTATCATCGAAAAAGACAGAGGAGGTTTCTTTCAGATTCGAGCAAACGGTATCAAAGCATACATCACTAACTGTGTATTAAGAAATGGCGGTAACCGTAGAATTTTGCAGGGAAATGGTAGAGGTTTTGACTCTCGTAACTTCTCTATGGATACTTTAATTATGAGAAATACTATTGTTCATAATATCCAAGATAGATTCTTTCGTAGTCAAGGTGCTGTCGACCCACACAACTATATAGAAATAGATCACTGTACTTCTTTTAACACAGCAGGACGTCATGGTTTTATTCAGTTGGGTAGAGTAACGACTGCAAAGATTACAAATAACGTATTCATGAATCCAATCATGATGGGCTCAAGTTCATTCTATACAGATGAACAAACACAGCCAGATGGAGACTTACATAAAGTAATAACATTAGATACTTTGTATGACAATACGGCTTTGACGGTCTCTAATAACAATATTTTTTGGACGGAAGAGGTAACAAATTTTTGGGCATCGAATGACACCATTTCTGCACCAGGAGTTTTATCTGATTTAGTAATGCAAAATTTAGGAGGAGCTGCTGACGATGCATTCTTTTCAGAAAACCTCACTTTAAATAGCGTTCCCGTTTCTATTTTAGAATACGTTACAGATCTATATGCTGACCCTACAGCTGATGATATGTTCGACTTTATTGTAGAAGATGCACTTGTTGCTGGTACTCCATTTGACTCTGGCAACTTATTTGACTTCTCTACTTTTGATCCTTGTTATGCTTTCGAAACAGAGTCTGCATCTGCTTCAGATACCAACGGTCCTATTGGTGCAGTTAGTTTTTGTCCTCAACTCACCGATGTATCAGACACTCCAATAGAGAATGGATTAGCATTAAGTATTTACCCTAATCCAACTTCATCTGTCTTAGGTTTATCTTTTGATTTAAAAGAGACAAGCGAAATTCATATTTCAATTACGGATATTAGCGGTAAAGCAGTCGCTGAATTCAGACCAGGTGTTTTCAGTGCAGGACAGCATACCTTTACACACAACATTTCAAATCAATTATCACGCGGCTTACACTTCGTAACGTTCAAAACGGAAGAAGGAGCGGTGACTAAAAAATTGATTGTACGATAGAAAAGCTTTCAGCATAACTATAGAATTATTCGAAATCAAGATGACCCTTGGGTCATCTTGATTTATTTCCGAGTTTATATTAGTATCTAATAAACCATTTCTTGCGCAAGATTGGCAAGAAATTAATGTATTCCATATTCAAAAAAATCTAAACATATACTTTTATGGGAACTCGTTGCTCTTTGGCGAGCGGGTCTCAAAAAACTGTTTGACCAGAGGAAGTTTTTTTGAGTAGGATTTTTGGTTCTTTTGACGCGATTGCTCATGCAAGCAAACGCAGAAAAGAACAAGTAAGAGCGGCAAGTATTCTATGCAATCTCGAATTGAAAGCTACTGGCTTTGCTAGATTAGGAATAGTGTAGAAATTCTGAATCTATTTTTTCATCATTCCTTAAAGAAGTATTACCGTTAAAAATAAATTTTCATGAAGCTTTTTTTATACTTTTTAATCATCAGTAGTTTCGTCAGTTGCAGTATGTCAGAAACTAATCTTGCAGTCAATGACAATTTGAAAAATATTGACAATGACTCAAACGCAAAATTAGAGGCATTATCTAAAAAAGCAATAGAAGATTTAAAAATAATACCGCTTGATTCTCTCAATATTCCAAGAACAGTAGAGGAAGATGGCAAAATGAAAGGAACGCCATCTAAAAGTTGGACTTCGGGATTTTATACTGGAATACTGTGGCAATTATATGGATTTAATAAAAATGAAAAATTAAGAGACGCTGCCGATTGGTGGTCTGCTGTCGTTGAAAAAGAAAAAAATGATAATGGTACACACGACTTAGGATTTAAAATCTACTGTCCTTTTGGCAATGCTTATCGTATCACCAAAGACGAAAAATATAAAGAGGTATTCCTGACTGCAGCTAAAACTTTAAGTACTCGTTTTAACCCACAGGTTGGCGCTATTCGTTCTTGGGATCACCATGAGCATCTGTGGAAATTTCCCGTCATTATTGATAATATGATGAATCTCGAAATGCTTTTTGAAGCAACTGAATTGACAGGAGATTCTTCTTTTTATTACCTCGCTGATCAACACGCTATGACGACTCTGAAAAATCATTTTCGTCCTGACAATAGCTCCTATCATGTAGTAGATTACGACCCGATAAATGGCACAGTAACTAAAAAAAATACACATCAAGGACTTCATCATGAGTCTGCATGGAGTAGGGGACAAGCTTGGGGATTATACGGATATACCGTCGCCTACCGCTATACTGGAAAAAAAGAATACTTAGAACAAGCACAAAAAATTGCAGATTTTATCTTTAATCACCCCAATCTGCCCAAAGATTTAATTCCTTACTGGGACTATGATGCTCCTAATATACCTGACGAGCCGCGTGATGTATCCGCCGCTACTGTTGCAGCCTCTGGTCTGTACGAGCTACGAAGACATGACCCTACAAATGCAGATAAATATACCCTCTGGGCAGATAAAATATTAGAAAGCCTGACAAAGGATGAGTACCAATGTGATACACCACCCTTTTTTCTCAAACACAGTGTCGGCAGTATTCCTGGAGAGTTTGAAATGGATGCTCCAATTATTTATGCAGATTATTATTATGTAGAAGCTCTAATAAGACAAAACAAACAAGCTAATATCCTTACAGATTTAATCAAGAAAAATGAATAGTAAAATTATACTTTTATATATCTCAATATACCTGTTTTGCGGGTTTTCCTATTCTGATATTGAAATCTCTAATACATTACCCTTATCAGGCGAAATCCAAAATATTAATGCAGATTGGCAGTATTTTGAAAACAACACAGAAACACTCTCGGACTTAAAAAATCTCAAAAATGCTCTAAGTATTTCTCTCCCTCACACATGGAACTGTTGGGATACCGTCGACGACTCTCCTGGTTATCGTAGAGACGCTGGTTGGTATCGCAAAGAATTATTTATTAAAAATCAAAATGAGGGGCAGTACCTTCTTTACTTTGAAGGAGTAAACATCAGCTCTGATATTTATGTCAATGACCAACACGCAGGTAGTCATGTTGGAGGCTACCTTGGTTTTGAAATAGATATAACCGAATATGTCAAAAAAGGACAAAGTAACACTATTAATGTCCGAGTAGATAATGGCTATAATCCTGATGTTATTCCTTCGCAGAAAGCAGATTTTTTTATCTATGGAGGTATTACCCGAGATGTATGGTTAAAGATATTACCTCCCGTTAATATCAAAAAAGTAATGGTGACTACCCCCGAAGTCTCCGCTAAAAGTGCGACCACTTCTCTCAATATTGAACTTAATCACGCCGATAAAATTACGGATAACTTTACCGTTCATTCTAAAATTATTGAAGCCAAAACAAATAAAACAGTAAGTGAAAAAACAATTACTGCTGCTGAATTACGTACAGAAAAATTAATAAATCTTCCTGAAGTTAAAAAGCCGCTTTTATGGTCACCCAAACATCCGCACCTCTATAAAGTCGTCACAACTTTACTAAAAGATGGAAAAGCAATTCACGAAAAAACAGAAAGTATAGGATACCGTTGGTTTGATTTTATTGAGCACGGAGCTTTCCTCTTAAATGGAGAAAAACTGCTACTAAGAGGTACACACAGACATGAAGAACACGCAGGCTACGGTGCAGCTATGCCCAATGAAATGCACAGAGCAGATATTACACAAATGAAAGACTTGGGCGTTAATTTTTTACGATTAGGGCACTACCCACAAGACCCCGAAGTATATCAAGCCTGCAATGAATTGGGTATCATCGTATGGGATGAATTACCGTGGTGTCGTGGGGGTAAAGGAAATAAAACGTGGGAAAAAAATACAGAAAGACTTTTTAAAGAGCAGATTTTACAAAATTACAATCATCCGTCTGTTTTCTTTTGGTCTATTGGTAACGAAATATATTGGTTACCTGATTTTGAAAATGGCGATAATGAGAATGAACTAAATGCGTTCGTCAAAAAACTAAATGATATAGCTCACAAATTAGACCCTAATCGTCTGACGGCGATTCGTAAATATTACGCTGGAGCAGACTTAGTTGATGTTTTTTCTCCTTCTATCTGGTCTGGTTGGTATGCTGGCGTCTACACTAATTATGAAAAGACCCTTTCTGAAAGCCATAAAAAATATCCCAAATTTTTACACATGGAATACGGAGGGTCGAGTCATATCGGTCGTCATACCGAGACACCAATAATGGGAGACGGGATGCTCAATGAAGACGATTGGGCAGAGGTCGCAAATCAAGTCGGAGTTGCGAATATTGCCCAAAGTGGAGATTGGACAGAAAATTATATAGTAGATTTGTTCGATTGGTATTTAGGAGTGACTGAAACTCAAGAAAATTTTACAGGAAATGCACAATGGGCATTTAAAGATTTTGGGACACCACTCAGACCCGAAAATGCCGTTCCTTATCTAAATCAAAAAGGTCTCGTAAGCAGGGCGGGCATACCAAAAGATGCTTATTTCGTCTTTAAAAGCTACTGGTCTGAAGACCCTTTTATCTACATAGAGTCTCACACATGGACAGAACGTAGAGGTCCGGCTAATAAGCCGAGAGAAGTTTCTGTATTTAGTAATTGTGAAGAGGTCGAGCTATTTCAAAATGGTAAATCTCTGGGACTTAAAAAGAGAGTTTTAGGAAAATTTCCTGCTTGTGGATTAAACTGGGAAGTGACATTTACCGAAGGTGAAAATAAACTGACGGCTAAAAGTACAAAAGGTGGGAAAGTAATTGCGTCAGATATTCTGGATATAAATTATAGTTTTGAACAATCAGAAAAAGCCGACCACATAGATTTAAGTAGTCGAATACTGCCTAATGGTAACTATTTGGTAGAGGCAAAAATGATGGATAAAAATGGAATTCGCGTTTTAGACTACGAAAAAAATCTTTACTTCTCAAAAGACGGCGACGGAAAACTATTAGTGAATTATGGAACGCCGACGCGTAGTCGAGTTATCCAAATGGCTAATGGTTATGCTGCTATCGAATTGTCACCCGTAGAAAGTGGCAAAGCTGTTATAGAAGCACGAAATCAGGATTTTAAAGGTAGTTATCATACCATTGATTTTGAGAAAAGTAAAAACAAAACACAAGCATTACTGCTGACTCAACCTTTTACATACGACGCAAATGATAAAAATAAAATGACGGCGGCTTATGTTGCTCAAAATAAGATAACTGTGCCTAATGACCTAGCTGGACAAAATAAGTGGATTATGTTTGAAGGGCCTGTCCTTGAAAATGATAAAATCGCTTACCGTTATTATGCCGACAGCCGACACCGCTTTGATATTTATGGAAAAACGGTAGAAGACTTAGTCATGGACACCGTAAGTTGGCAATATCATGATATCATGGATTGGGGCTCAGATATATTAAAAGTTGGTAACTCTTTAGGCTTAGGTAGTCCCGCTATTTGGTATCAAGACTCAGTGTATACCTTGTCCGACTATAGAGAAAAGACGATTGAAGTTATCGAAACAGGAGGTAATAAGTCTACTATTCGTACCATATTTAGGGGCTTAACTATTGACGGTAAGTCCTTTGACCTACAACAAGATTGGAGTATAGAAACTGGACAAACTGCAACGGAAATTCACCTAAAGATTTTGAATGGCAAACTGCCTAAAGGAATGTATTTTGCAACAGGTATTGTCAAACATTTACCTCAGATTACGAAAGGAAACTATAAGGGCAGTTTTTATGCAGAAAACTGGGGCAAACAATCCTATCACAAAGAAAACCTCGGAATGGCAATTTTTGCTTCCGAAAAGTATCAACCAAAAAATGTAGCTAATAAGGATAGTCATGTTTACTTTTTTAAAAATGCTAAAAATGAAGTCCGTTATCACTTTTTGGCAGCTTGGGAAAAAGATGTTAATCATGTCAAGAATGCTGCTGATTTTAAATTATTCGTAGAAAAATCAATCAAATGAAAAAAGTATTTGTACTGATTTTTGTTTCTATATTCTACTACTCAGGAGTGTTTTCACAAGTAACTTGCAGTGCTACTGCTGCATCTGGTAGTGGTTATCCAGCCTTTATTGCTGCTGATTTTGGTATTGAAAATCCGGATTGTGAACATACAGATTTTGGTGCGCACATCACTCAGATTTACGATGAGGAGTTGGATAGAAATGTATTTTTATTTCACAGTCATATTGATACAGATAATGACCGCTGTCAGGTTTTTGATAGAGTAAGAATGGAAGTCAAAGGTAGCGGTGACTCTTCCGAAGAATTACAACATCCCGAAAATTCATTTTCTTATTATCGCTGGAAATTTAGAATAGACGAAAACTTTATTGGAGCAAGCACTTTCAATCATATTTTTCAAAACAAAGCAGTTGGCGGAGACGATGATGGCTTTCCTATTTTGACTCTTACATTGAGGGCAAATGTTATTGAATTTAGGCAAAATGGTGGTGATACTGGAACAGATGTCGGTATTTTAGCAGAGGCAAGTTTAGAACTATTTAGAGGAAAATGGGTAGAAGCCTACCTCCAACAAACGCATAGCGAAAATGGAAATTTGGAGCTGACGCTAAAAGATATGGAGACAGGACTGGCTCTCTTAGAATATTCGGCAACTAACCTTGACTTATGGAGAGCTGGGGCAGATTTTAATCGACCCAAATGGGGAATGTATCGTGCTAAAAATACTATTTTACAAGACGAGACCATTCGTTTTACTGACTTTTGTGTCTCTGAAGTTGCAGAAGCCTTGTGTCCTGCCGAGGCTGTCTTATTGCCTGATACAGAAGCTCCAACTACGCCTTTAAATTTGACGTTAAACAACGTTTCCATTAGTACCGCTAACTTGAGTTGGAATACTGCTACCGATAACTTTGGGGTAACAGAGTATGAGATTTTAGAAAACGAAATTCCTTTTATTTCTGTCGCAGATACCTTTGCGATATTGACAGATTTAACTCCCGCAACAAATTATAGTTTCACTGTCCGAGCAAAAGATGCCGCAGGCAATAGCTCACCATTGAGCAATGAAGTACTTGTCACGACTGATAATGAGGATGTACTACCCGATATGCCAACAGATTTTGCGCCGATAAATGATGCAACAGAAGTATTCCTTACTGACAATTTGACTTGGGAAGCTGGTAATAATACAGATAGTATTCGTATTTTTTTTGGCACTACTCCAGATCCGCCCTTGGTTAGTAGTCAAGTAGTCAACAACTATCAGCCTGTTCTTGATCCTTTGACCGTTTATTTTTGGAGAATAGTTGCTGTCAATGTCAATGGAGAAACTCCAGGTCCGCTTTTGACTTTTACAACGGCTGACATCAACGAAGATTTCCCGTGGAGAGTTTATCGAGGCAATGAGCGTCCCGAAATTGAGACTAACTTCTTAGATTTGAATGAAGCTCCTACTGCACCGCCAGTAGATGAAGTCACTTCCGACCCAAATGGTTCTTCAAATAATTTCTTCGGCTTTCGTAGCAATACAGATGAAGAGTTTCGGTGGCGACACGATTTTTCTGCGGGAGACTCTGTCGTTACAATAGTTGCACGTTTTCGGGCGGTTAGTCCCTCTGTAAATGGTATTTGCTATTTTGAAATAAGAAATAATGGTCGGCGACAAAAAATCAGAATTAATCAATCTACGATAAAACTTGAAAAGACAAATCCTATTGTAGAAGTAGATTTACCCTTTGCACTAACATCAGAAATGCATCTTTTTCGTATTGTTTCCACTGGAGAATTTACAAGTATTTACTTAGACGAAAAACCTCTTTTAGTCGCATCAGGTATTAGTGATACACCAAGCTCCGATGCCTATTTTGAATGGGGAAAATCGGGTGGTGCGGACTACGGTGCCCGTATAGATTGGTTGACTATGCACAAAGGAGTAAGTGATGCCCCTGGTGAAGGCGCAGATTTACCTGATGATTTATTTTTAAGTAGCAATGCTTTTTTATCTAATCTACAAGTTGACGGCACAACTGTAAACGATTTTTCATCTAATACTTTTGACTATACAGTATCAACGATAGAGGGTAATGCTCCCGTATTATCATGGACAACGGTCTCAGAACTTGCCACAGTAAATGTCGCCAATCCTCCGACTGTACCCGATACGCAAGCAAATATAACAGTAACTGCGCAAGATGGATTCACTCAAACTACTTATACCATTAATTATATTGGTACAAGTAGTTTACAGGAGCAGAATATTCACAAAGATATTTTGATTTTTCCTAATCCGACACAACAAGAGATACGAATAGTATTAGGGGAACAAGGCACAGGAATAGTGTCTATATTCGATACTTCCGGTCAAAAAATTCAGGGTGATATTTTTATTGATAATGAGAAGAAAATTAAGCTCGGTCATATCACAAAAGGAGCTTATTTCGTGCGTATAGATATGGGGCAAGGGCAAGTTGTCACGAAAAAAATTACTATTGAATAAGTACTCGGACACAATTATTTACAATATTAGAACAGGACAATTTTCCGCTTGATTTCACTCTAAAAATCCTTAAAGACCGTAGGGTATTGGCGGTTTTTAAAGCCAAATCAATCAAAAAATTTTCTCTGTTCTAATTATCGAAATAATTATGTCCGAGTACTTAAATTAGAAATCAAATTTAAGAATTGAAAATATACATTAGACTTTATGATAAGAAAAGTAGCAGCAATCACAGGAGGTAGCGGAACATTAGGAAGAGCCTTTGCCAAAGGCTTGGCAGAGCAAGGCGTAAAAGTTTTTACACTCGATTATAACGAAGAAGCCTCACAAAAAATGATTGAT
>CAZQTE010000226.1:0-9451 GCA_964595615.1 uncultured Saprospiraceae bacterium | reverse complement strand
TTAGTAAGAATATTATTATTATTCCGCCAAAGCCAATCCTGCCAAATATCCACCAGTCCAAGCCGCCTGAAAATTAAAACCACCAGTCACTGCATCAATATTTAAAACTTCACCTGCAAAGAATAAATTATCGTGGATTTTACTCTCAAATCTTTGAAAATCTATCTCACTTAATTCTACGCCACCAGCCGTTACAAATTCTTCTTTAAAAGTGCTTTTTCCATTTACTTGAAAAGTACAGTGTGCAATCTGTGCCGCTAATTTTCCTCGCATTTTCTTCCCTATTTCTCCCCAGCGACGCTCTGTTGGAATACCTGCGGCATCTACCAAACGATGCCATAAACGCTGCGGGAAACCAAATTGAGGATTAGAACGAACTAATTTTTTAGAGATTTTATTACTCAAATCCTCCAAATCTTCTGTCGTCTCATTCACACTATATCCATATCGCCAATTCACAGAAATCTCAAAGCGATATTTCTTTTCATGTAACTCTCTCGCTGCTATTGCTGATAATTTTAGAATAGCTGGACCACTGACTCCCCAATGTGTAATGAGCAGAGGACCATGTGCAGTACGAGATTTTTTTGGTAAATCAATTCCATTAATTTTTACCTCTGCATTAGGCATTGAAATACCTAAGAGTCCTTTAATTCGAGGGTCTTTGATATTGAAAGTAAAAAGAGAAGGAACAGGCGGAACAATGGCATGCCCCAAGTGCTTGAGCATATCCCACATCTTAGGATTAGAACCAGAAGCCATCATAATTTTATCAGGATACAGCGCATTGTCTCCATTGTTAATCATCACTTTCCAGGGCTGTCCTTTTTGCTCTGGCGGATAAATATTTTCGACACGTGAAGAAGTGTAAACTTTTACGCCAGCACGTTTAGCAGACTTCCAAAGGCAATCAATAATAGATTGAGAAGAGTCTGACACGGGAAACATGCGCCCGTCATCTTCAATTTTCGTCTCTACATTTCGCTTCGCAAACCAATCAACAGTATCACCCGTGCAAAATTTAGAGAAAGGTCCCATAAGCTCGCGTGCGCCTCTTGGATAATTTTTAACCAACTCTCGCGGCGTCCAAATCGCATGCGTAACATTACAACGACCGCCGCCCGATATTTTTACTTTATTCAAAACATCCTTACCACGTTCGACAATAATGACCTCTGTATTTTTATTCGCTTCCGCACAAGTAATTGCAGCAAAAAAGCCCGCAGCACCGCCACCAATAATCACTATTTTCTGTCTTTTTACCATAAAAGGAACTCTTTAATCGAAATTCATGTTCTTCCCCGTAACTCAGTTTTCCAAACTGAGTAGCCCGTAAAACAGCCCAGACGGATAAACTTTTCCAAGCGGTTAATAAAGCACAAATATGAGAAACAATCTCATCAAAAAAGAACTAATAATAAAATGAAAGACCAAATCAAAAAACACAGTAAATTTCTCAGCCTCTTACTCCGACACAAACCCGAAACAATAGGGCTCCAACTCGACGAACAAGGCTGGGCAAACACCAACGAACTTATCCAAAAAATTAATCAAACAGGCAGACAAATCACTTTAGACCTATTAGTCCAAATAGTTGAAGAAAATGATAAAAAGCGTTTTGTTTTTAATGAGGATAAAAGCCAAATTCGCGCAGCACAAGGACATAGCCTAAAAGTCAAATTAGACTACAAAGCACTCACTCCACCTGATATTCTTTATCATGGAACTATCGCCGTGACAGCTGAACTTATCAGAGAGTCAGGCATTAAAAAAATGCAACGTCATCAAGTCCATCTTTCCGCAGACATCGAAACCGCAAAAATAGTCGCAGGACGTCGCGGAAAACCATTTATTCTTACCATAGATGCAAATAGAATGCATAAGGACGGATACGAGTTTTTTCAATCAGACAATGGTGTTTGGTTAACTGATTTTGTACCGAGTGAATATGTCCACTTCCCATAGAATTGTTGACATAATTCGATTTTTCCCTCACTCTTTTTGCTCTTCTACTTTGTCAACCGCATAATATTCCTAATTTAGCAGTAACAATTCGATGATTTTACGACTTAAAAAAATATAATTTTGAACAAGAAATATAAATTATCGTAATACCATAGAATAATTTGCGAATTAACTTGACAAACAAAAAATGGGCGAACAGAGAGTATCACTATTGCAGGAAAATAAGGAAATGCAGCAATTCGTGCGTTCCCTTCTCGATGATGTAAAAGCATTAGAATATATGTTGGACCATGACATGTTTGAGAGTGGTGTTACTCGAATTGGAGCGGAACAGGAGATGTGTTTAGTGCATGCAGATAATTATAAGCCTGCCACGAATGCAATGGAAGCTCTGGACAAGATGAAAGACTATGAGTGGGTAGAGACGGAGTTAGCAAAATTCAACTTGGAAACCAATCTAACGCCTCATGTTTTTAAAGGAAAATGCCTAAGTAAATTAGATGAAGAGAATACTGAGAAGTTAGAAAAAATCCGTGTGAAGCTTGCCGAAATGGATACAAAATTAGTACTTACAGGTATCCTGCCAACGCTCACGAAAACGGACATGACTATTGATAATCTCACACCCAAACCGCGTTATTACGCGCTAATGGATGCGCTAAGTAGTCATCTCGAAAAAGGAGAAAAATTTAAATTAAACTTAGAAGGCATCGATGAATTACGCATCACGCATGACTCGCCTATGTTGGAAGCTTGTAATACGAGTTTTCAAGTTCACTTGCAGGTTTCGCCAGATAAATTTGTGCAGATGTATAATATTGCTCAAGCTTTGGCTGGACCGACAATGGCAATTGCTGCAAATTCACCGATTGTATTTGGAAAAAGACTGTGGCACGAAAGCAGAATTGCACTTTTTCAACAAGCATTAGATACACGAAGTAGTAAAGATCACTTACGTGAAAAGCAAACACGCGTCCATTTCGGAAAAGATTGGTTGTACGAGTCTGTTTTAGAAATTTATCGAGAAGATATTGCACGATTTAGAGTCTTATTAGCAACGGATGTAAAAGAAAATTCATTAGAAGAAATTGCAGGCGGACGTATTCCAAAATTACGCTCTCTACAAGTTCACAATTCTACAGTTTATCGTTGGAATCGTCCTTGTTATGGTGTTTCGGATAATGGACAACCACATTTACGAATAGAAAATCGCGTTTTACCTTCTGGTCCAACAACGATTGATGCCGTTGCAAATGCTGCTTTTTGGTTGGGATGCATGGAAGGAATGGCGGATATGGTCGATGACATTAAAAAGCACTTATCTTTTGAGGATGTAAGCGATAATTTTTTGAAGGCTGCCAAGTTTGGAATTGATACTAATTTTACTTGGTTTAAAGACAAGAAGTATAGTGCCTGTGATTTGATTCTAAAAGAATTATTACCATTATCACGTAAAGGCTTAGAAAAACATAAAGTTGCCAAAGCAGATATTGACAAATACCTCAATATTATCAAAGCGCGTGCAGAAAAACACACGAACGGTGCCCGCTGGCAGTTACGTGCTTACACGCATTTCTGCAAGACTTTGACAAAAGACGAGGCTTTAACTGCTTTGACAAAAACAATAATTGAAAATCAAGAAAAAGGAATTCCTGTGCACGAGTGGGCATTGCCAGATAAAGCAAGTATCGATGCTTATCGTCCTGGTAAAATGCGTGTAGAACAGTTTATGGAAACCGATTTATTTACAGTGCGTCCAGATGATATTGTGGAGTTGACCGCGGAGATGATGGATTGGAGGAAGATTCGTTATATGCCTGTCGAAGACGAGGACGGTAAACTTTGTGGTTTGATTACTTCTCGTTTGCTATTGCGCCATTTTAGTCGAAAAACAGGGATAGAAGAAGTGGTGACAACGGTGAAAGAAGTTATGATAGAAACACCAATGACCGCGGCACCAGATACGACTATTCTTGAAGCGATGCATACGATGCGTGAAAATAAAATAGGTTGTTTGCCCGTTGTGAAAGGAGAAAATGAATTAATCGGAGTTATTACGGAAATGGATTTTTTACGTATTTCTGGACGATTAATGGAACGTATGGAAAAATAGAAATATACTGTCAAAGAACGATAAAACTACACATGGAGGAAGCTCTTTCCAATCATATCAATCGAGCGAATCAACTCTTTACTCTGAACCGCTATGCGGATGCTATTAAAGAAGCGCAAAATGCCCTTGCTCTTGAACCTATAAATGGGGAAGCATTGGGTATTATTGTCAATTCACATGCATTTGGAAAAACACCAGGAGAAGCGGTACAGTTCGGTTTAAACGCTTTAGCTCATCATCCTGAAGATGATTATATTTATTTTGGTTTGGGGGTAGCGAGTATGCGTCTGGGCTTTCCTGCACAGGCAGAGGATTATTTTAAAGATGCAATACGTTTTCAACAGTGGCAACCTGCTTATCACGCGAATTTGGCAATTGCACTCAAGGAACGCGGGCATTGGGAAGCAGCGGAATTGGCAATCAACAAAGCTTTAGAGTTGCACCCAGATTACGACTTTGCTCATAATGTCAAGGCGCAAATTTTAAAGAAATTAAAGCCTGAGCAAGCAAAAAATAACATTGATGAAGCTATTCGTCTTTCTCCAGAAAACGATTATCATCATCAGACAAAAGGACGTCATGCTTTCGAGGAAAAGGATTATGTTCAAGCTGCTTTTCATTATCAACAAGCCGTTCGTTTAGATCCTATGGATGTGTCAGTACGCAATGAATTTTTACGAACTTTAGTTAGGACACATCCAGATTATTTAAAATTTGTGCAACGATATCCATTTGCAGATGGGAGTATTTGGAAACAACTTTTGACCACTATCATTATTTCACTAGTTATTTTATCTCTTCAATTTTTCTTCGGACCAGGGGTGTATTCTATTCTACTTTCAATTCCCTTTATTGCCCTTGCTGGGGTTTATTGGTTTGGTGAACCTTATGCGCGGTACCAATTATTTTTCAGTCATTTTAAGCAAAAAGATTATGCTTTAGCTAATGTTGACTTGACGATGCAATCCTTAATGCAAATGTGTATAGTTGGACTTGTGTTATCTGTTTTAACGGGAATGACGGTATTTAAAATCTTAGTGGCGAGTAGTATTGTGACGGCTTTACTTTATACATTTATGACCGATGGACTGAAAGGGGAAATTGCAGAACTACATATAGAAAAGCCGTGGTTAATGACGTTTATTTGGTGTGGATTTGCACTTTTAGTTCCAGTTTTAATTTTATTAGGAGGAGAAGAAATTGCAACAGAGGGGATGAGTTAAGATAGGTTGCACTATTTATTTCAATTTTAGCTGACTATAGACAGGATAGTGGTCAGAATATTCTTCTTTTAATATACCGTGATCGTACACAGTGAAATTTTCAAATTCAGTAAAAATGTAATCAATACGCAACATCGGAATAGAACCATTATATGTTGCACCCCAGCCGCGTCCAGCCTCTTTAAAGTTGTCACATAAACCCTCTGACATTTTCTCATAAACGTAAGAGACAGGTGTGTCATTGAAGTCACCACATACAATCACGGGGTGAGTTGTTTCAGAGATATGTTTTTTAACGATTGACATTTGGTCAACGCGGGTATTTGTCGAACGTCGATACTTTCCTAAAATATTCCTGATACCTTGCCAAGTTTTTTTATCTCGTAGATTTGCTTCTTCTTTTAATGTAGCTGCTGTGCCGCTAATTTTAGAAGATTCAAAATGAATGGAGTAGATGCGAACAACCTCTTTATTCATTCTAACATCAACCCAGAGGGCAGAATTTCCCGTTTTTTCAAATTTAATTTCTCCTTTGTTGATAATTGGATATTTAGAGAATATTGCAGTTCCTTTTCCCTCATATTTTTCAAAGTAAGGTAAGTCTAAAAGCATTTTTAATTTTTTGACAGTATTCTTATAAGCTGAAAATTCTTGAAGACATAAAATTTCTACTTTGCCAATTCTTTTCTCTAATCTTTCCTTGAAAGCTTTTTGCTCTTTTGGTTTGTCTTTTCTTCTAGGAAATAAACTTGTTAGTCCATGAGTATTATAACTCATGATCGTCAATGGTTCTTTGGGTTGAGTTTGAGAAAGATTAAATCCCATAAGTCCAGTAAAATGTGTCCAGCCCAATAAAATACAACCTAAGGAATAGAGACAGTACCATTTTTTACGCCACAACCAAAAAAGGAAAAATAGTATATTAAGACCCAGTAAAACAGGATAGAAAAGTCCAAAAATAGCAAAAAACCAAGTCGTCTGAGGACTAATATAAGGGGCAAGATAAGCACCAAACGTAACGAAAATGACCGCAATGTTTAAAGTGCGCAGTATTTTTGAAAAAAAATCAGACAAGAAAAATTAATTTGTGATGAAAATATAAGAGAGAATATGTAGAACGAAGATTATCGTTCTTTACTCGCATTAAGTAGAAATTCTTTTTCCTCTTCCGAGAGACTTTCCATGCCTTTTGACTTAATTTTTTCTAAGATAGCATCTAATTTTTGCTCGTGTGAAAGGTCAGAAACACTGTTGCCTTTTACATTTGTTTTAGCTTGTCTTTGTTGCTTTTTTAACTTTGGGTTGCGGTAAGCTACAGTTGGTTTTCTACGTTCATCTTTTGTAAAGAAACTTTTAATCTTATCTAAAATACGATTAACTGGGATAGACAAATCATTGCCTTTGCGGAGCTGAACGATAAAAATATAACCCATGATTAGCCCGCCGATATGTCCAAAAGTTCCGCCTGCATTTGAGTTGGCTACTAATGCTGATAATTGCAAAATAATAGCTGCTAATGCAATATATTTCAAACGGACATCCCCGAGGAAGATGAGACGAATATAGTAATCTGGTGCAGTAGCAGCTGCCGCAATTGTAATTCCAAATACAGCACCAGACGCACCAATAGCACTTGTTCCTATATCAAAAGATGTATTTAAAGCTGCTACAAAAATTAATAAAAACGCACTTCCTAAGCCTGATAAAAGATAGATAGGAAGAATTTTGCGGTCTCCTATTAAATCTCCAACAATACGTCCAAACCAATATAACCATAACATATTAAAGACAAAATGAAATAATCCATAGTGCATAAACATATGCGTGAAAAGCACCCACGGACGCGTGATTGTTTTGAAGAAAGAAGAGGACAACTCTAAATAAGGGGCAACATAGTTTTCATAAGAAGTACTTGGGAAAGAATGGTCAACGGCGAGGCTCAAAACTAACTTAAGCAGTAAAATACCTACAAAAAATGCAAAGTTCACTAATATGATACGCGTGACCATATTGCCTGAACGAAATTGACTTTTTATATCTTCCCAAATAGATTCAAACATTTTTCTTTTTTTTAATATCTTCTTTTCACAAAGATACTCTCAAAATATATTTTTTCAAATTATAATATCTCAACAGACTAACATCTATCTGTCCCAACGGTTGTGATTACTGTGTTTTTCCCAGTAACGAATTAGTAAAAAGCCCGCTAATGCTCCACCTAAGTGGGCAAAATGTGCTATACCTGTATTTAGACTTCCTAATCCCGCAAATAAATCCCATGCAATGATTAGTAATACAAAGATTTTGGCAGGAATTTGTACAGGGATGAAAAGTAAGCCTAGCTTTGTATTAGGAAATTTCATAGCAAAACCTACCATGACACCATACACCGCACCAGATGCTCCCCAAGCAGATGAAACCATAATTGCTCCATTACCCATGTAGTGCAATTCATAGTACTGCACAATGGTATGTAAAATAGAAGCACCCATTGCAGTTAAAAAGTAGTAAACTAAAAATTTTTTTGATCCCAAATAACTTTCCAGTGCAGGGCCTAAGAAGACCAA
This sequence comes from uncultured Saprospiraceae bacterium, assembly GCA_964595615.1. Classification (GTDB taxonomy): domain Bacteria; phylum Bacteroidota; class Bacteroidia; order Chitinophagales; family Saprospiraceae; genus JAHDCG01. The sequence goes on along the minus strand of CAZQTE010000226.1, from coordinate 1,583 downwards.
AGTCATCATGTTGAAAAGCAAGTGATTGAAATTGGAATGCATGAAAAAATGCGTTGCTATTTGCCAAGGACGAAAATAATCACCTTCAAAATAAAACAAAGCAAGAGCAGCACGCTCTACATCACCCATTAATGTAGTGGTAGCAAAAAAGGCCAAAACATTAATTATCAATAAATTTTTGACCACATCGGTCAGTTGAATACCCATACTGATTTAATTTTTACACAAGATACAACGAAGCAACGAAACAGAAGCGTATTCGGTTGTCTAGACAGCGATTTTTTCGATAAAGGAAAAGGGAAAATGTTACCTTTGCCGTCCTTATTGGAGTTCCAATCTTAATTTTGAGTAATTATTTAAATGACAAAAAGCATTAACGAAATCTGGCCGTTTTCTAATCTATTACGTTCATATCAAGCGCAAGTCGTTTTGTGTTGCTGTGCCGCTATCTACGGAATGCTGTGGTCGGCAGAAGCAATTATTTCGATTTCGATGATACTTTTGGTTTTAATTGCTCTTTTTCAAATAGATTTTCCAACTGCTGAAAATACAAAAACTAAGTTTGGATTTAGAAAAAACATAAGAGCACAGCTACAAGGAAAAATGTTTTGGTGGTGGATAACAGTACCATTTTTATTAGTGCTTTTCTCTGTTCCTTATTCTGAAGATTGGACTTACACCTTAGAGCGATTACGTATTAAGTTGCCTTTTTTGATATTACCATTTGCTTTTGCAGTTATGCCTACTTTGGGAAGAAAAGAGTTGCGCATCATAGGCACTTTCTTCATCGCTGCCTGTACTATCGCTGCAATAGGCGTACTTTGGAATTATATTCAAAATTTTGAAGCTATCAATTACAACATATCTCGAGGCAAAGCAATTCCGACGCCGAGTAACCATATTCGATTTAGTTTATCAATGGCATGTGGAATTTTCGTTGCTATGGCTTTCACCCTAGAAGAAAAGATTTTTGGTATAAAAGGAGAGAAGTATCTCTTTGGAATTTTAACTGTTTTCCTATTCATTTTTCTCCATATCCTATCTGTGCGTAGTGGTTTGCTTGCTTTTTATGTCGCATTGGGAGTATTTTTAATGCAGTTTATTTATCGTTCACGACGTTGGAAAATTGGATTGGCAGGAATAATTGCAATGATTGCCATTCCTTACTTTGCGGTGATTTATGTACCTTCTTTTAAGAATAAGTACTATTACATGAAGCACGATGTGCATAGTTATTTTGAAGGTAAAGGAAAAGACTATTCAGATGGTGGGCGTTTAATTTCTTTAAATGCAGCAAAAGAAATTATCCTACAACATCCCATAATTGGCGTTGGCGCGGGGGATTTGAAAAAAGAGATGTATCAGGTATATGCAAATAAATCCGCAGAAGATGCCGCAGAGAAAATGCCACATAGTCAGTTTATTACTGTATTAGCAGGGACGGGATTTATTGGATTGACTTTATTTTTAATCAGTTTTTTCATTCCCTTATTCTATCAAAAAAAATATCGAAATTACCTTTTTACGGCTTTGCACGTCATTTTCTTTATATCCTTCTTTTCTGAAAATACCTTTGAAAATAA
>CAZQTE010000225.1:0-9454 GCA_964595615.1 uncultured Saprospiraceae bacterium | reverse complement strand
AAAGGCTTAGAAAAAGGCTTAGAAAAAGGTGAAATCAAGAAATCTATTTCTGGTATTTGGAATATGACCAAAAGTGAATTGAAACCAGAAGCTATTGCTCAATTTTTAGATCTTGAAGTGGTGTTTGTAAAGAAAATTCAGAAGCAATTATCTTTAATTCCTAAGATGATTGTGGCTCTGAAAAAAGGAGAAAAGGAAACGGCAAAGATTGCGAAAGATTTAAAAGTTCATCCTCTTTTAGTTGACGTGATTCAAGATGATTTGAAAGCAAAAAAGAAAAAGAAATAAAAGGACAATGGACTTTATGCATGAGGTTGAGAGGAATTTAAACGCCGATATTTTATTTTTATTTGAGGCAAAAAGCACAGATAATGTTGTTCATTAGCGAGCATTTTTAACGAAAAATAAGGATAAAAGAGCAAGTTTAAAACCGCTCAAATCTCATTCATAAAGTCTAATACTGGGACTGTTCGGGTTAACAGTAAAACGAGTGAAGAAACACGCTTCTTCACTCGTTTTTTTTATTCCACAATAACAATTTTCTCCGTATGTAAAACATTCCCTTTATTACTCAATACCAAAAAATAAGAACCGATAGGTAGACTACTCAAATCGACTCGACTCTCGGTGTTGGACAAATAAATACTCTCCGTTTGCATCAAATTACCATTGACAGAATAAAGCATTAAGTCCACCTCCTGTACTTCCGCCGCCATGTTCGCCTTAACAACTATAGAAGTATTTTTTTGTACTAAAGTTGGACTGACGGAGATATTATATTTTTCTTTTTTGACATCCTCTGTAGCTGTCAATTCACAGCCTGGCTCTAAACATCCGAAGGAGTTTACTTTGATGAGCCAGTGATTTGTATTGGGTAAAGTCTGTAACTGATAGCCATATATAACTATATCCCCATTCTCTAATTCTGTTAAACCAGCTATCTCTGCGGCAGAAGATTCCCAATCAGGAGAAGGACTATCGTATAATCTTTCCCACAATAATTCACCCGATGGAGATACACAAATCAAACGCGCTTCAGTAATAATATAAGGATCGAAGTAATAACTGGCTAAGACTAAATTACCTTCTTGATTAATTAGACCTTCTGAATAATATCTGGTAACATCTGAAATTACTTCATTGGAAATAATATATTCTTGTCTTCTCCATATTTGAGTACCATTTGTATTCGTACAGTGTAACGCGGCAGCGCTAGAAGCTGAAAAAATTAGAGAGTCACGTCCTTGATCTGTAAATACAATATTACCATTATCAAATTCATAATGGTGTGCTGTTGCATCGGTTTCATTATGAAAAGGAATATCAAAAGCCCATAATTCATTAAGATTTTCATCATATTTGATGACTCCATATTGGTTGCCAAGTATTCCGTCATTATCAGTGGATTCAATAAAAGAAACAGATAAATTTCCAAATTCGTCCACTTGGGGTCGAGCGAAAATAAAATCAGTTGTTCCGCGGGTATAAGAGAAAGTACTATCCACGTCCATTGTATTTTTATCTATGCGTATTATTATACCTTCAGAGTCTTTAATAGGAAATTCATCATCATTAAAATACACATGACCCACTGCAAAAAAATAGTTTTCATTCTGTAATAAATAATTTACAAATATACCACTACCTTCTACATCTATGGTGTACTCTAAACGCCCCAAATCTTCCAAATTTGTAGAGCAGTATTGAATAGCTATTTGTTTTTCGGCGGAATTATTACCTAAAATTAATAAAGTGTCTTCGAGAAACTCCATATTACGAAGAGCTAATTGAAAAGTATAAAGCGAGTCAAATATCACAGAATTTATTAAATTACCCTCTAAGTTAAATTTAGAAATTCTTGTATAAAATTCACCTGTTTCAGTATCGCTTTCGGCCGATCTTGTGTATAAAAAATTTTCATGATTTTCTATTTCACTACAACGTTCTGCTTGCCCTTCTCTTACATCTATAATTTTGTTATAGTAGTAATCTTGAGATGTGCCATTTGATAAAATGAATAGAAGAAGTAAGATTAATAGTTTGTATTGCATTTTATTTAGGTGTTTTGATATTTATCTTCATAAGCTTTGAAAGAATTCGTTCTTACGGATTTACTATATGGATGATTATGCGATTCCTAACCCAACACATTCTTATCCCCCAAAAACGGCTGATTATACTGCCGCTTACCCGTCGCTTTATACATTGCATTCGCCACCGCCCCAAAAATAGGCGGAAACGGAGGTTCTCCCATACCTGTTGGATTGATGTCATTTTGCACAAAATGCACTTCAATTTCTTTTGGTGCTTCGCTCATTCTAATCATGCGATATTTATCAAAATTGCTCTTTTCTGGTACGCCGTCTTTAAAGCTCATTTCGCCATAGAAAGCATTGCCGATACCGTCGATGATTGCACCTTCAGCCATGTTTGTAGCTGCATCAGGATTGACAACGATACCACAATCAATCGCGCAGCATATCTTCTGTACAACGGGTTCACCATTCTCCATTGTCATATCCAAAACGTGCGCTGCGTAAGTATTATGACAGAAATAAGCAGAGATACCTCGATGTGTATTTTCTCCTTTTTGTCCCCAAGCAGCTTTATCTCTCACCAATTCTAACACACCCGCATAACGCTCCGCATCATAATCATTCTTTTCACCGACAGGATTATCTTGTGCTCGTTTCAATAAATCTAAACGAAACTGAATCGGGTCTTTTCCAGTAGCTTCCGCGATTTCATCTAAGAAAGATTGTTCTGCGCCCGCCATGAAATTAGAGCGCGGAGCACGGAATGCACCAATGGTAATATTGGACTCAATTGACCATTCTTCTGCCAGATAATTGTCTAATGCGCCTGCTGGGAAACGATTGGCAAACAGAGGACTTTCTGGAATACCTCCCGCCTTTACGTGCAGAGCTGTCAAGTTATTATTTCCATCCAAAGCAGCTCGATAAGTCGCTTGATAAGTGGGACGGTAAATGCCGTTCGTCATATCGTCTTCGCGGGTATATACCAATTTTACGGGTGCTTTGACCTGCTGCGAAATTAAGGCTGCCTCGACTACATAATGTGCATAAGCCTTCCGACCAAAACCACCTCCCATGCGGATTAATTCCATGTCAATATTTTCGGCAGGTATGCCCAAACCTGATACGAGAGTAGGAATGATTAAAGAAGGAATTTGAATGGGTGCAGCAATTTTGACACGGTCGCCTTCTACATGTGCGAAAGCATTGACGGGTTCCATGCAATTGTGAGCGAGGAAAGGCGCAGTATAAGTTCTTTCGATAATTTTCGCGGCATTTTTAAAGGCTGCGCCAGGATTTCCGTCCTTGCGCACGACTTTTCCAGGCTTGAAAGCGACGGCTTCCATTTGAGTTTTGTGATTCGCGGAGGATTCCAAACCAGCAGGAATATTCACCTCTTTTTTATCTCCTCTAAAACCTGTAACTGTTTCAGTATAGGCAGTGATTGGCTTCCATTCTACTTTTAATTTCTTTTTGGCTTGCATTACTTCCCAAGTCGAATTACCCACTATCGCTACTATCTCTGGAAAGGCATTTGTATCAAAACCTCCTTTTTTAAAATCGCTTTTGTAACTCTTAATGCTAATGACATCTTTGATGCCTGACATCGATTTTACAGAGCTATCGTCTACGGACTTTAGAGTCATTCCAAAGGCAGGCGGATGTACAATCATTGCAATCAACATCCCTTCTTTCTGATAATCCATTCCAAACATCGGCTTGCCCGTGATGATACTTTGGGTGTCGATATTCTTACGAGAAGAACCGATAATCTTAAAGTCAGAGACTTCTTTTAGTTTGACTTCTTCTGGCACTGGCATCGTAGCAGCGACGGAAGCCATTTCACCGTAACCTGCAGATTTACCACTTATTTTATGATGCAAAATGCCTGCATCGGTTGTTATTTCTTCTATTGGAACTTGCCAAGTTTGGGCTGCGGCTGTGCGCAACATTTGTCTCGCAGACGCGCCTGCCATACGGAGAGGTTCCCAACGAGACATGATACCACGACTACCACCTGTGAATTGGAAACCGTATTTTTTAGCATCGTAGGGTGCTTGTTCAACGACAACTTTTTTCCAATCCATATCTAATTCCTCAGCGACCAGCATCGGCATAGAGGTTCGGACATTTTGCCCAAATTCAGGATTAGGAGAAAATATCGTCACGACACCATTATCGCCAATTTTTAAATAAGAATTGATGTCAAACCATTCTTTAGGCATACTCAAAACTTCGGCTTCCGTTTTTGATTGACAAGAGGCTAACCAACTAAAACCGAGCATCAAACCACCACCACTCAAAGCAGTAGATTTTAAAAAGGAACGTCTGCCGACGGATGTTTTTATAATAGACATGGACTGAATTTTTTTAGTAGAAATGAAATAAAAGAACTAAAAAAGCTACCAGTTGAAAGTTGCATCATTTATCAATACTGAAAGCAGAAAAGCATAAAATCCTGAGAAATATGACCACCAACTACCAACTAACAACTAATTACCCTTCTTTCGCTGCGGTTTTTATAGCTGCTTTGATACGAGTATATGTTCCACAACGGCAGATATTTCCATTCATAGCGGCATCAATATCTGCATCAGAAGGAGAAGGATTATCTTTCAATAATGCCGTTGCACTCATAATTTGTCCTGCTTGACAATAGCCACATTGCGGGACATCATGTGCTATCCATGCTTTTTGTACTGCATTATCTCCATTTTCGGAAAGCCCTTCGATGGTCGTAATAGCTTTACCTTCCGCTGCCGAAATAGGTAGGCTGCAAGAACGTATCGCGACACCATCTAAGTGAATGGTACATGCGCCACATTGGGCGATACCGCAACCGTACTTTGTGCCGACCAGTTGTAAATGGTCTCTCAGTACCCAGAGAATTGGGGTTGTTGGGTCAATGTCCAATTGCTGATTTTTGCCATTGACGTTTAAGTTGAATGTTGCCATTTTTTGATTTTAGTTTTAGTTTTACACGCAGATTCCTTTTCTTCCACTTTAAACTCTACAAATATAATTTAATTCCTACATTTGAACATGAAAAGTTTTCGCACGACATTTAAAATACCGTTTTCGACATTTGAATTGACGCATCAGGACAAAATTTTGTCTATGGGGTCGTGTTTTGCGGAAAACATTGGAGGTAGATTAGAAGAAAATAAATTTCAAACCCTCCTCAATCCATTCGGAATTCTCTATAATCCAAGTTCGGTTGCGCAAGCTTTGGAACGTATTTTTAGCAATGAACAGATTACTGAAAAAGACATTTTGCAGCACAATGATTTGTGGCATAGTCGGCTGCATCATACTCGATTTTCTCAGACAGATAAAACACAGTTTTTAAAGAATGTCAATACAAAATTAAATGAAGCAAATGCCTTTTTAAAAGACAGCAATTGCTTAATTTTAACATTGGGAACCGCATTCGTCTGGGAGGAAAAAGAGACAGGAATTATTGTTGCCAATTGTCATAAAAGACCACAGAAATTATTTACGCGTAGGAGGTTGAGCGTTTCTAAAATTAAAGAAAATCTGTTAAGCGTTTTAAGAAAAATAAAGAAGCAAAATGCTGGTTTAGAGGTGATTATGACTGTAAGTCCTGTGCGACACACCAACGACGGTTTTATCGAAAATCAACGGAGTAAAGCAGCTTTAATTCTCGCGATTGATGCCATGTGTCAAGAAGAAAATTTCATTCATTATTTTCCTGCTTATGAATTGGTGCAGGATGATTTGCGCGATTATCGTTTTTATGCAGAGGATATGTTGCATCCGAATGAGGTGGCGGTGGATTATGTTTGGGAGCATTTTAGAGAGTCTTTATTTTCTGATAAAACGAAAGAGATTTATAGAGAAGTTAAGAAGTTGCAGGCAATGGCGAGGCATCGTCCCTTTCAGGTAGAGTCTGTGGCGCATCAGACATTTTTACTGAGTAATTTGAAGAAGATAGAAGATTTGGAAGGGCAGTATGATTTTTTAGATTTTACGGAGGAAAAGCAAGTATTTAAAGGACAATTGAAAGATTAAAGAACTATAAAATTCGCCGCATTTTCATTTTAATTTCCATTTTCGTTTTAAATTTTAAACAATTAGCTCAATAAATTTATTTATCTTTCGGAAACTTTTGAAACTTTAATATCTTTAGTCTCACGTTTCGATAAAATACAACAATGAAATTAGAGGAAGGAAAAGAAAAATTTATTCAATCTTGGGGAGTAATTGGCTCTAATTGGGGCATCAATCGCACCATGGCGCAAATACACGCCTTGTTGTTGATTGCGCCAGAATCATTGAGTGCGGAGTCTGTGATGGAAGATTTGCAAATATCGCGTGGTAATGCGAATATGAATTTGCGGGAATTGATTGATTGGGGATTGGTGTACAAAGAATTGAAACCAGGCGAACGAAAAGAGTATTTTCGAGCGGAAAAAGATATGTGGGATGTGGTGAAAAAAATCATTGTACGCCGTAAAAAGAAAGAACTCGAACCTATGCTTAAAGTCCTCAATGAACTGGATAAAATCGAGGAGAAAACAGATGAGGCGGAAGAATTCAAAAAAGTCTTGAAAGACATCAAACTCTTTTCGGATAAAGCAGATAGTACTTTGGATGCTTTGGTAAAGTCTGAGAATAATTGGTTTGTCGGGACTTTTATGAAGATGATGAAATAAAGACGATGGACGGTTTGACGGTAGACGGCCGCTTCGCTTGACGGCTTGAAATGTCGAAGATTTCTGTGATATGGAGTTTTCGGCATTTTTATTTTCTGAACTCTTTATCCCTTTTTTAGTAGGGCAGCCAAGTAAATTTTCTTTTTCATGCCTTGCTTTGTAACTTCGGGCTTTAGATGATTGGTCTTATTCAACATAATCAACCAATCAACACAATCAACACAATCAACACAATCAACATAATCAACATAATTAACCAAATAAAAAGAAATCATGCAAAATAAACTGTTTCTAACTTGTTTCCTTGCTCTTTTTGCTTTTGCTGCATACGGACAAGTTGACCTAATCAACAAAGTCAAAGACAACCAAAGTGAAAACGCGAAAGAAGGTTTTCAATGGACAGATGTGTACGACATCGAGCGTACAGAAGTGAAAAATCAAGGTGCGTCAGGTACTTGTTGGTCTTATAGTTCTAACTCTTTTCTCGAAAGTGAAATGGTAAAAAAAGGCAAAAAGCCTGTTGACATCGCGGAGATGTACACCGTACGCAGAACTTACGAAGAGAAAGCGGACAGATACGTACGCATGCACGGAAATTTAAACTTCGGTCAGGGTGGTGCATTACCAGATGTGACGGATATGTTTAAAAAGTATGGTGCGGTACCTCAGTCACTTTACTCTGGTTTGAATTACGGTGAAGACATCAATCGTCACGGGGAGTTAGACGGTATCTTGAAAGGAATGTTAGATGCTGTGATTGAAAACAAAAACAAGAAATTATCACCTGTTTGGAAAGATGCTTTCAAAGCTGTTTTGGATGTTTATTTAGGTGAAGTGCCAGAGACTTTTGAGTTTGAAGGCAAAACATACACACCACAATCTTTTGGTAAAGACTACATGGGAATTGATGCGGATGATTACGTACAAATTACCTCTTTTACACACCAACCCATGTATAAACCAATGGTTATCATGGTGCCTGACAACTGGAATTACGGAGAGTCTTACAATGTGCAAATGGAAGATATGATTACGATTATTGACAATGCATTAAAAGAAGGTTACTCGATTTCTTGGGCGGGTGATGTGAGTGAAAAATCATTTAGCTGGAGAAATGGTATCGCTTATGTACCAGAAAAAGACTACCGCGATATGTCAAAAGCAGAACGCGACAATATGTTTAGCGGACCTCAGCCAGAGATGACAATCACAACAGAACTACGTCAAATGGGCTACGATAACTACACGACTACTGACGACCACGGTATGCAATTGGTAGGGATGAGTAAAGACCAAAATGGCAAAGAGTGGTACTTAGTGAAAAACTCTTGGGGCAATAGAAATGATTATGAAGGTTACTTATACATGTCTAAAAATTACGTGCGTTTGAAGACCTTATCATTTTTAATGAATAAAAACGGTATTCCTAAAGCGATGCGTAAGAAATTAGGATTGTAGATTGGTTAATGGTTATTATGTTATTGGTTATTTCGCATGACTAAATAATATAATAACCAATAACTAATAACCAAAATAACATGGACAAAGAATTTATAGAATCCTTTTTAGCAGGCGAATTTCGCAATGAAGCTATCAAACGCTTTAATGCAAAAGGAACTTGGTCTTCTTTTCAGAAAGCGTACCTGCTCAATTTAGTCTTATGGAATTTCACAGACGCTATTATAGTAGACGATATCGCGTTCGGTTTTGAAGTCAATACTGAGAAATACAATCCCGGTTGGGTAGTCATTACAACAAATAACGAGGATTTATTCAAAGTTTATTTTGTTGTAGAAGGGATGCTTTTAGAGTCAATCGATGATGTATATATAACTGATTTGGCGAAGGAAATAGATAGGATAGTGTAAACTCAATATCAAATCCAAACAAGTCTAATTAACCACAGCAAACAAGATGAGACATCCCGAATGAAGACTTGGGATGTCTCTTTTTTTGTTTGAGCTTGCTTAAATACCGTGTAACAAAAGTTTCATTAAATTCTCCAAGGCGGCTTTAGCCCCTTGCAGCAAGTGAAACAAGGCTCTCGCGTCAAGTTCTCCCACCCTTTTATTTCGATAAAGTCGCAGAAAACAATTCTCCTTTTTCTCAATAAAAGGAGATTAAAAGACAAATTACAAAGATAAAAAATGCAATTTTCAAATCTATAGGGGAGTTAAAGTTATTCAAAAGAATCATTATTAAAGGGTGTTATTATTACGCAATAAGTAGGTTTGTTTGTTGCTTATAATCAATTAACTTTTCACAATGCGACGCGTGATACTGGTCTCTTCAGAGAGAAAAAAGAAAGTAAAGAGACAAGTAAAATGCTCTTAAAATTGTATAGAATTTTGCTTATAATAAATTGATTTTTAACTGAAAAAAGTATGATTTCAGAGGTTGATGTATCAAAGTTATGAACATTGCTTTCTATTATTACAATCAAAAAAGTACTTTTCGGTGAGTGGTATTCTGGCTTTGGTGAATGGTGAGAAAAACTCATTTTCATTTGGATTTTAGAAAAAAGGCTGGAGAGCCTATTTATTTAACCCAAAAAATAAATAGGGACCACCGATAGCTTTTGGTTCATGTGTTGGAACATTTGGTTCAGGATAAATTTTTATTTTAGTAAAAGTGATTTAATAAGTTGAGCCATAATGCGTAGTAATTTTTTCTTCTAAGAAATTTAATCCCGATAGCTATCGGATTAGCGTCAGGTTTAGAAAAATATAAAGTATAGTTCAT
>CAZQTE010000224.1:6792-9519 GCA_964595615.1 uncultured Saprospiraceae bacterium | reverse complement strand
TTGAGTTTAACTAATTCTCTATGTGAGGACAATTTTCCGCCTGCTTTCACTTTGAGAAGCCTTATTTAGCTACGGCTATACGCGGTTCTCAAAGCCAAAGCAGACAAAAAATATTCTCTCACATATAGAAAAACTTAAACTCAAATAGCTTCTTAGATTTGTTACCTTTTAACAATTGTTAAATCCATTTTAAAACTCCTCTACCCTCTTTCAAAAAAAATTACCTTTTTTTATTTTTGTGGAGAATTTCAAGTTAACGGTTTTGTCATAAACTTCGCATGAGACTCGTTTTATGCGTCATAAATTTCACCTCCAAGACTATGGAAAACAAAGCATTTGAATATATCCCAAAAGGTAATTTTCACAAAGAGCTACTGTTGTTTCTCGTATTTTTAGTTATTGTAATTATAGGCTTTTATCCCGCATTTGACAATGAATTTGTTTATTGGGATGACCAATATTACATTCTCGAAAACGGATTGATAAATCAACCAACAGTTGATAATTTATCAGCTCTATTTACCAAAATCATCTCTCTCAATTATCATCCAATTACAATGTTTAGCTTGTGGTTGAATGCTTTTTTCTCGGGTACTCAGAGTGCGTTTCCCTTTATTTTAACGAATGTAATTTTTCATTTTTTCAATACAGTACTCGTCTATTTCTTTTTTAAAAACTTGCATAAAGAATCGGCTTTTGCTGCCATTTTCACCAGTTTTATTTTTGCAATTCATCCCTTGCATGTCGAGTCTGTTGCGTGGGTTTCAGAAAGAAAAGATGTTTTATATAGCTTCTTTTTCTTGGCTTCTTCTTTTACTTATTTGCGTTATTCTGAAAGGAAGAATACGAAATGGTATTTTGCATCTTGGCTTTTATTTTTACTGAGTTGTGGAGCAAAAGCAATGGCTGTTTCATTAGTACCTGTACTATGGTTAATTGATTATTTTAAGGAACGAAAATTTACTCTTCAAACTGTTTTGATTGAGAAATTGCCTTTCATTTTACTTGCATTATTAGTCGGCGGAATTGCTGTTGATGTTCAGGCAGGAGGAGATTTTTTTGGTATTTTGCAACGTTCTTCAGACAGTATTGCCCTTAATCAGTCTACAGAAATTAGTATATGGTATAAATTGAGTGTGGCGAGCTATGGTTTATTTTTTTACTTAACAAAATTTTTATTCCCCTTTGATTTAGCTGCATTACATCCTTATGATGCAGTGATTTATGAACCTTGGTTTCAATTTATGCCTTTATGTGGTTTCCTTTTTGGAGCAATGCTAATTTTCGCTTTTTTACGCGATAGAAAAGTAGCATTTGGGCTGGGATTTTTTGCAGCAACAATAGCTTTAGTATTACAATTTATTCCTGTTGGCGTAGCCATTGTAGCAGAGCGTTATACTTATTTACCTTATCTGGGCTTAGCCTTTGCAACGGCTATTTTATTGCAGAGATTACAAAAATACTTGCCAAAAACGACTCCGTGGATGGTAATGATTGGGCTCATCTCTGCTTTTACTTACTTGACTCACAAACAAGTAGATGTTTGGCAAAACCATATTACTCTCTTTGGCAACACTGTTGAGAAGTACCCTAAAAATCCTTATGCACGCGAGTACTTAGCAGCAGGTTATCATAAAGAAGGACAAGTTGACAGTGCTATTTCCGAACTAGAATATGCAATCAATGAACTGGGATATGTACACACCAATTCTTTTGAATTATTAGGTGTATATTATGAAGAAATAGGAGATTTGGACAAGGCACTGGCTTTTTATGATAAAGCTATAGATTTGCGTCCCGACAATTACACCGCACGCTATAATCGAGGAATTTTGTTAGTTGATTTTAATCCTGAGGCAGCTTTACTCGATTTTGATGTTTGCGAGGCTTCAAAAGACTCACGTATTAGAGATAATATTTTAGAGCAAAAAGGAATTTGTTACGGAAAATTAGGAGACGACAAAACGGCTGTAGAATACTTGAGTGCGGCTATTTCTGTTTTTCCTGAGTCTGAGATGCTTTACTACAATCGGGCAGTAACTTATGAACGCATGGGCTTGCAGAAAAATGCAGCAGAAGATTATAAGACAGCCCTTGAGCTAAACTCTGATTTAAGTAGTGCAGAAACTCGATTGCAGATTTTGCATCAAAGTATTAGTAGTTGAAATTGATTTGACTTACTGCTAAAAGATAAGAAGCTTATAGTCCCTCTAAAAAGGCTTTAACCGCTTCTTTAAAGCTACGCCCCGAAACCAAAGAAGCTTCATTTTTCATTAAAAAGGCATACTGATTATTGCCTTCATAACGCGTATCTTCAACAAATAAAGCATTGACAATCAATGACCTATGAATACGTAAAAATAAACGCGAGTCTAACATATCTTGCATAGACTGCATTGTCTGGCGAATGAGGTATTTCTTGTCTTCCATGTGCAAGCGCAGGTAATTCCCGTCCGCTTCTATCCAATAAATATCTTCGGTACGAATGGTAAATGTGCGCCCGCGATATTGAACCTCAATGATATTTTTACCTGTCTCGCGTTGGTGATGATGTTTCTCTGAGATTTGCTGTAATTGATTATGCAGGCGACTTTTTGTCTTTTCTTCAATGCGTTTTTGTGCGTGTGTTAAGGCTTGAAAAAAACGTTCTTCATCATAAGGTTTGAGTAAATAATCAATCGCATTCACATCAAAAGCCTTTAAGGCATATTCATCAAAGGCAGTCAC
>CAZQTE010000224.1:0-6692 GCA_964595615.1 uncultured Saprospiraceae bacterium | reverse complement strand
GTTCTCTTCCGAAAATTTTCAGAATCTATTAACTCAAATATTGATTTTGGATACTCTTTTTTCATATTTCGACCGTATTTAATTAATCAAAGCCGTCCAAGTCTCGCGCCTAACAACTTCCAACCACCAACTACCAACTCTTTCCTACCTCGGTATCTCAATAGTAGCCTTAAACCCTTCCCCTGCAGCAGTCTCTACCGAAAAAGTACAAGCATCTCGATACATCAATTCCAATCTATCCTCTACATTCTTCAATCCAATACCATTTTCAGTCATTTCTTCTGTACTCATATCACTCCCTACCCCATTATCCGAAACGCTGATAAATATACGATTTTCTGGTAGTTCATAAGCTTCAATGCAAATTTTACCGTCCTCTTCCACTGATTTCAAGCCATGTTTGACCGCATTCTCGACCAAAGGTTGGAGTATCAAACGCGGCACCGCAGCATCCTGTACCGAATCTTGGATTTTATATTGAACTGTCAAGCGGTCTTGAAAGCGCATTTCTTCAATACCTAAGTAATCTTTAATAAAAGACAACTCATCTCGCAAAGGGATGGCATTTTGCGCATTTTTTTCTAAAATAGTGCGCATTAAGTTACCAAGACGCGAAACTGTCTTTTGCGCATCTTTCACATCAAAATCCATTAATGATGAAATCGTATTAAGCGTATTGAATAAAAAATGTGGTTGAAGTTGATATTTCAAAGCGTTGAGACGAGCTTCGGAAAGTTGAGCTTCCATATTAGCGAGCTGCACCTGATTTTCTCTAAATCGTCGCGCATTCACCAAACCTGCAAAAATGGTATAGATAATCCAAAAAACTATCCATTGAGTAATAAACCCTGCAGGAAAACCACTGGAAATCATTGTCCAAATATCGGTTTCTAATCCTGTATATCCTACCAAACTTGCTCCACCATACAAAATAAAATAAGAGATAAACTCATGAAATGCGGAAACAATAATACTACCCAACAAGACTCCTAAACTCAAACGAAATCGATTCTTTTTATTTCCAAACTTCAAATAAACCCAATAAACGGCAGGCACTAAAAAACCCCACAATACTTGATTTATCATTGCAATCCAAAACTGTAAAGTAACCGAACTTGGACCCACATCTTCCATAAAATATGTATAGACATAAACTTGCCGTCCACCAGTCAACATACCGAGTCCGACACTAATGAGAATACAGTAAATGTAAGGAATGGGTAGTTTAAATTTCATTATCTATTGATTTTAAATGAGTTACAAATCTCTTTATTTTTTCCGATAAGCACATCCATTATGGGACAAAATCCCAAGTTTTGTGATACTTGTTCTCATTTTTTCAAAAACCCACCAAATAATAAATACCACCAAATTTTATTCGCCAAACAATTAACCGAATTACACTGAAAAACTATCTTTTATTCCGAATAAAACTAAATAAAACTTTATTAATAAAATAACATTCGTTTTAAGCATAAATAACGAAATACCCGTACCTTTGCGGTCGATTTAAGAAATTGGTACTTTTTCTATCCAATTTTTTTAGATGTTAGATATTAGATGTTAGACTTTAGACTTTTATAGTTTAGAAAATCTAACATCTAATATCTAAAGTCTAATATCTTTAAAAAATTCAATCAGTCAGAATGCAATCAATCAGAAATATTGCGATTATCGCGCACGTTGACCACGGTAAAACGACACTAGTAGACAAGATGCTTCTCTCAGGAGATGTGTACGGAGAGAGAGACAAGCCTGGTGAGCTTATCATGGATAACAATGATTTGGAGCGCGAGCGTGGTATCACGATTTTGGCGAAAAACGCTTCGATGAACTACAAAGGTGTTAAAATTAACATCATTGACACTCCTGGTCACAGTGACTTCGGTGGTGAGGTAGAGCGTGTACTAAACATGGCTGACGGTGTGTTGGTCTTAGTAGATGCCTTTGAAGGTCCTATGCCTCAAACTCGTTTTGTTTTGTCAAAAGCATTGGAGTTGGGATTGAAGCCAATCTTAGTAATCAATAAAGTGGATAAAGAAAACTGTACGCCAGACGAAGTTTTGGATAAAGTTTTTGACTTGATGATTGACTTGGATGCGACGGAAGAGCAATTGGATTTCACGACTATTTATGGTTCGGCGAAATTCGGTTGGATGAGTACAGACCACAAAGATGTAAAAGATAATGTCAATGACCTTTTGGATGCTATCATTGAGCACATCCCTGAGCCACAGACAGAAGAAGGAAATACACAGATGTTGGTGACTTCTTTGGACTTTTCTAAGTTCGTAGGTCGTATCGCTATCGGTCGTTTACAACGCGGTGCTTTGAAAGAAGGTCAGCAAGTTATGTTGGTAAAACGTGACGGTACGCAGGTAAAAAGCCGCGTTAAAGATCTTTTCGTTTTCGCTGGTATGGAGAAATCTAAAGCTACGGAAATTCAAACAGGTGATTTGTGTGCAGTAACAGGTATCGAAGGTTTTGAAATCGGTGATACTATCTGTGATATCGAAGCTCCAGAGGCATTGCCAACGATTGCGATTGATGAGCCAACAATGAGTATGTTGTTCACTATCAATGATTCACCTTTCTTCGGTCAAGAAGGAAAATTTGTGACTTCTCGTCACATCAAAGAGCGTCTAGAAAAAGAGTTAGAGAAAAACTTGGCATTGCGTGTAGAACCAACAGACTCTGCGGATTCTTTCCGTGTATTTGGTCGTGGTGTATTACACTTGTCAGTTTTAATTGAGACGATGCGTCGTGAAGGCTATGAATTACAGATTGGTCAGCCACAGGTTATCATCAAAGAAATCGACGGTCGTAAGCACGAGCCAGTTGAGGAGTTGACGATTGATTTACCAGAAAGCGTTAGTGGTAAAGCTATCGAAATGGTAACGAAGCGTAAAGGTATCATGTTGAGTATGGAGCCAAAAGGCGAACGTATGATTTGTGAGTTTGAAATTCCTTCTCGTGGTATCATTGGATTACGTTCTTACATGTTGACAGCAACTCAAGGAGAGGCAATTATGTCACACCGTTTCAAAGAATTTCAACCATATAAAGGTGAAATCGACGGTCGTAAAAACGGTTCTTTGATTTCAATGGAAACAGGAAAATCAATTCCTTTCTCTATCAACAACTTGCAAGAGCGTGGTAAGTTCTTCGTTCACCCGAATGAGGAAATCTACGAAGGTCAAGTAGTTGGTGAAAATAGTCGTCCAATGGATTTGACTATTAACTTAACGAAGACTAAGAAGTTGAGTAATATGCGTTCTTCGGGTGCAGATGCTAAAGTTAAATTGGTACCGCCAATCGTATTTACATTGGAAGAAGCATTGGAATACATCCAAGGTGATGAGTACGTGGAATGTACGCCAGAGTCTATCCGTTTACGTAAGATTTTCTTGAACGAGACTGACCGTAAGCGTAAGAAAAATGCGGCTTTGGCAATGGCTTAATTACGGTTGACGGCCGCTTCGCTTGACGGTGGACGGTGTGTGACTTGTACAATATAAATATTAGGGCTGCTTCGATTGATTTCGGAGCAGCCCTTTTAGATTTTTGCAACCATTTTCGTTTATTTTTATTGTAATGATATACATTCACTAAAGCACATAAAATATGTTCGGATTATTCAAGAAAAATCCCGCTAAGAAATTAGAAGCGAAGCACACGAAATTATTGGAGGAAGCAATGCAATTGCAGCGTAAAGGCGATATCAAAGGATATGCAAAGAAAATGGAGGAAGCGGATGCTGTGGAAAAGGAGATTGCGAATTTGTAGTCAGGGAAATAATATTTTTCGTTATACGACTCGTTACTTTTATAAGAAACTGTTCCTACTCATCAGGTGACTTTGAGTCACCTGATGAGTAGGAACAGTTTTTTTTGTAGTAAATTTGCCCCAATGCTACAAGAACTTTTTTCGATTTATATTCCAATTGCTGTTGCTCTAACAGTGATATATGTGTTTATCATTGCGACCTATCGCAAAGGCTGGCAATCGCTGCCGCAGTTTATTTCACCGTCAAATCATACTATCTCAACAAAAATAACTGTCATCGTTCCCGCGCGTGATGAAGAGGATAATATCTTGGAGTGTATCCATTCTATTTTAAATCAGACGATTGATAAAGACTTATTTGAGATAATCGTTATTGACGACCATTCTACGGATAGTACGCCAGATTTGATACATGGATTAAAAAATGAGCGTGTTAAATTGCTTCCTTTGGTGGATTACATCACTGAGGACGAGACACAATCTTTTAAGAAAAAAGCAATAGAAATCGCCATGCAACAAGCGACTGGTGATTTAATTGTGACGACAGATGCAGATTGTATCGTTACCGAAAATTGGCTGGAACTCGTCGCTACTTTCTACGAGACAAGAGATGTAAAATTCATCGCTGCCCCTGTTCTATTTCACCGAGAAAAAAATACTTTACAGCGATTTCAAACTTTGGATTTCTTTGGGATGATGTGCGTCACGGGCGCAGGTATTCATACTGGCTTGATGAATATGTGCAATGGAGCAAATTTAGCTTATGAAAAAAAGGCATTTTATGATGTCAATGGTTTTGAAGGTATCAATCATTTGGCATCTGGCGACGATATGCTTTTGATGCAAAAAATAGCAGAGAAGTATCCGAAAAAGATTGGCTTTTTAAAGAACCAAGAGGCGATAGTACGGACAGAAGCAAAGGAAACTTTGCAAGGATTTATGTCGCAGCGTATTCGTTGGGCGACTAAATCTACCTCTTATCAAGAGTGGCAAGTGACCGCGATTTTAGCAATGGTTTTCTTTTGCTGCTGTAGCACAGTTTTCACTTTCTTTCTTATTCCTTTCTTTGGAATACCAGCTTTTCAGTTGTTTCTATTTCAGTTTATTATCAAAAGTATTCCTGACTTTATTTATTTGAATATGATGGCAAAATGGTTTAAAAAACCAGAGGCGATGCGTGGCTTTTTCATTAGTGAGATTATGCATATTCTTTATATTGTTTCCGTTGGTACTGCTGGAAATTTCTTTAAAGAGTATGAGTGGAAGGGAAGGAAAGTGAAGTGAAAACTCTCTGCCTCTCCGTCTCAGCGTTAAAAAATCACATCCCCTGCGTCAACTTCTTCACTATCCTAAATTCACTCAAAAAATTCTTCCCAATAACCCGCAATACCGTATAAGCAGGAATCGCCAATACCATTCCGACGATACCATTAATTTGCGCGCCCATCAGAATGACAATAAAGATTTCAAGCGGATGTGCTAGAACACTATTGGAAAAAATAAAGGGTTGCAAAAGAAAGTTATCAACCAATTGCATTACTGCGAAGACACCAAAAACACTTAAAAGCAAAGGCAACATTTCATTATAGAAATTCAAATCAAGATTGGAAGAAATCGTCAATAGAACGGCAAAAATTGCCCCGATAAGCGGTCCAATGTAAGGAATGACATTAATCAGAGCCGCGAAAAAACCTATCAACAAAGCATTTTTAATTCCCAAAATCGAGAGTCCAATCCAAACGATTAAAGTAATAATCGTCATTTGAATCACAATCCCACCAAAATAGCGCGTTAACATTCTTGATGTTTCAGTTATCGCATTTCGGACATTTTGTTCGTGCTTAGACGGTACGAGAGTAGAAACGACTTTCTTAAAAAGTCCTTCATCCTTTAAAAAGAAAAAGGTGATAAAAATAATAGAGAAAAATGAAATAATAATATTTCCAGCGGCAGATACTGCTGAGCCAAAGAAATTTCCAATCGCTTGTGGACTAAACAAACTTCCAAAAGCTGCTTGTAATTGCTCGGCAGGAGTACCTATTCCTGTCGAAATTCCATAGCTACGAATTTTGTCATACACCTGATTAATTGGTTCTTCCAAGGCACGCGCAATTTCATTATAATCAACCCCCATCAAGTTTCCAGCTTGCTCGACAATCAAAGGCACAAAAATACCTCCCAAACCACCCAAAACAATAATAAAAATAATCAATGTCAATGCAGCGGAAAGATTCTCTCCTGCTCGAAATTTACCAAATTTCAATTTATTGCGAAAGAAATGCATAAAGGGCTGCCCAATCATACTCAAAACCCAAGCAATGAGAATATAAGCGACAATTGAGCTAAATGTGTAGAGCAAAAAACCAATGAGAAGAAGAGTAATTCCTATGGCTGTGTAGCGTGTTATATTTGTCATTTGATGCTTCGCTGGTTAATTATACCACAAAATACGTTGTCATTATTGAAATATCAAAGAATATGGGATTGTATCAGTAATAGTCGCTGTCAGAAAAGTTACTTTTCAACTTTTCTTCGTTTTACTATTATTCTTCACTTTTCAACAAGCCCAAGATGAAAATATTTCTCTTCTTCTTCTCTTTTTTTCTACTATTTGCCTGTCAGCCTTCGACAAACAGTTCTAAAACTATAAAGAAAGAAATTGCAAAACTTATTTCAAGTCCGACAAAAATTATCTCTCCTCCCAAAAATCGACAAGAAATTTTAGCTCGATTAAAACAAAAAGTCGCCGAAGGAAAACCTTTAGTCGCGCACATTTTAGTGCCATTGTGCGTAGATAATAAATGAATACCATAATTATTAACCTTTTAAAGGGTTTTCTCATAAAAAATTACAAGCTTGACTTTCTATTTTTACTTGTTCTTTTGGCGCTCCAAAAGAACCAAAAG
>CAZQTE010000223.1:8421-9581 GCA_964595615.1 uncultured Saprospiraceae bacterium | reverse complement strand
AAAATAACCAATAACCTAATAACCAATAACTAACATTAGGTATTGAAAAAAATAATAATTGGGTATTGTACAGATCAATTCTCCGGATTACCTTTGCGTCATCTTAATTGGACTAAATCTAAATAAAAATAACAACTGATGAAAATCACCCACTTCTTTTTACTTTTGTTGACTGTTTCATTAATGACTTCATGTGAAGACGAAGTGACACCAACACCATTACCAGACTTAGTTGTACCAACGACTTACAACTTTGAAAATGTCTCTTATAGTGGACAACAATCTCGCTTAGCACAGTTTGCTGAGATGAAAACTTACATGGCTACTTCTCAAACTTTGGGGACAGCTTTAGATGCGGACAGATTAGCTGCTATGTATGCCAACACAGAAGGCGCGGGTTACACACAAGCATATACAAAAGATATGCGCAGTAAGACTTTTGAGGGCGTGCAAGCAGATTTTGATGCGTTATTAGTGGAACTAGCAGACGCAAGTCAATCTACAGTGGCAGGTTCTGACGGCGTAACAGGCGTTATCGCAAGTAACGATGGTGAGAAAAATTATCTTATCGGCGCAGACGGACTAGACCATGCGCAAGTTATTGAAAAAGGTCTTATGGGGGCATTATTGTACTACCAAGCAACTTCTGTCTATATGGGCGATGACCGCATGAATGTTGACAACACATTAGTAGAGCCAGGCGAAGGAACTGAAATGGAACACCACTGGGATGAAGCATTTGGTTACTTTGGTGCACCGACGGATTTTCCGGTGACGACTGATGGTATCGTATTTTGGGCAAATTATGCTGACAAACGTGAGGCTGTTTTAGGAAATAGCCAAGCTATCATGGATGCCTTATTAAAAGGACGTGCAGCTATCTCTGAAGACCGTATCGACTTACGTGACGAAGCTATTACAGAAGCCCGTGAACAGTGGGAATTAATCTCTGTTACTTCTGCTTTGCACTATTTGAATGCAAGTATTGCCAATATTGATGATGTTGCTTTGCGCGCACATGGATTGTCGGAAGCGATTGGTTTTATTTACTCTTTGCAGTTTAATGACGGCAAAAAAATCACGAACAGTCAAGTCGCTGATATTTTAACGCGTCTTGCAGGTTCTGCTGATTTTGCAGAAATGGACATCAATGATATTAC
>CAZQTE010000223.1:2656-8321 GCA_964595615.1 uncultured Saprospiraceae bacterium | reverse complement strand
TAACATTCGTTTTATCCTCTTGTAAGGATGATGAAATGACAGGTGGTGACCCTTGTACTTCAAATTTCAACCAAAAGGCAATGTTTGAAAATGTGGCGGATAATTTGATTTTGCCACAAATGAAAGACTTTCAAGGTTCTGTAGATGATTTGCATTTGGCCGTCACAACGTTTATTGATGCTGCAAATACTGAAAATTATGAGGTGCTTCTTGCTGCTTTGACTGATAGCTGGACACAATGGCAATCTGTAGCCCAATATTCTTTTGGACCTGCAGAGGAAGTATTTTTGAGAAATAGCTTGAATAATTTTCCATTGAATATAACAGAAATGCAAACTAAAATCATGGATGGAAATACAGATTTTAGTAGTCCAGATGATTTTGACAAAGGATTTCCAGCCTTAGATTATTTATTTATTGGAATAAAAGAAACGATTTTTACTCCTTCAGTTGTTGATTTTTATAGTAGTAGTGAAGATGATGAGCCGTATAAGAACTATGCACGCGCAGTTATCGAGGATATCAAAACGCGGACAGATGCAGTTGTCAACAAATGGGAAGGCGCATACCGCGATGAATTTGTAAACAACACAGGAACTGCTGCAGGTACTTCTTTGTCATTGATTATCAATGGTTTAAATCAAAACTACGAATTGATAAAGCGGGAGAAGTTAGGTGTCCCATCTGGTGTTTTGACGCTCGGTTTTTCTAATCCTGATAAGGTAGAAGCACCAGGTTTGGCGATTTCAAAGGAATTAGCTCTTGAAGCATTGAAAGCATCTAAAAGCCTTTATTTAGGTATGAGTGTTAGCGATGCAGACGGTTTAGGTTTAGATGATTATCTGACAGAAGTAAATGCTTTAAAATCGGAAGAGAAGTTGGACGACCTCATTCAAAATCAGTTTGAGGTGGCGATTCGTTCAATAGAAAATTTAGAGTTGACTTTACAAGAAGAAGCAAGAGACAATCAAGAAAATGTCGAAAATGCCTATGCCGAAGTCACTAAAAATTTGGTGAACTTAAAGACTGATTTACCTTCGGTTCTTTGTGTGTCCATTACTTATATTGACAATCCGAGTGATTCTGATTAGACTCGTTAGTTATTAGTTGATTATGTTGATTGGTTTATTGTACGAACGAATCAACATAATCAACCAATCAACATCTGCCATGACACTAACTGAAAAGTACCTAAATCAGCCGACCAGCATCGCCCCACTCGTCACATTTCGAGTTTTATTTGGTGCATTAATGGCTTTTGGTGCGATTCGTTTTTGGGCAAGTGGTTGGATAGAAAAACTATATCTCGAACCTACTTTCTTTTTCAAGTTTTACGGATTTGAATGGGTATCAATGCCAGGCGAGACAGCAATATATGGACTTTTTGCTCTCGTCATTATCAGCGCATTAGGAATAATGTTTGGCTTATTTTACAGAATATCCGCCATATTATTCTTCCTAAGTTTCACTTGGACACAACTCATAGACGCCACCAATTATCTAAATCATTACTACCTCGTTTGCACACTGGCATTCTTAATGATTTTCATCCCCGCTCACCGTTCGCATTCCATTGATGTCCTCAGAAGTCCAAATTTAAAAAGCACAAAAGTACCTGCGTGGTGCATTAATATTCTCATTTTTCAATTCTGTTGCGTTTACTTCTTCGCAGGCTTAGCCAAACTCAATTATGAATGGTTATTCCGTGCCATGCCGATGGCTATCTGGTTACCCGAACGTGTAGACACACCATTATTAGGCTACTTCTTTCAATTTAAATGGGTAGCATTCGCCTTTAGTTGGGCAGGTGCACTCTATGATTTAACTATCTGGGCATTTCTTTTAAAACGAAGAACGCGTGTGATAGCTTACGTTTTCGTCGTTATTTTTCATGTTTTGACCAAAGTTCTGTTTAATATTGGTTTGTTTCCTGTGATTATGATATTTGGGACGCTTATTTTCTTTTCTGCGGAGTGGCATGAGAGATTGTGGGGTTTGATAAAACAGTTCTTACGTGTTCGCCCCCTCCGCCCCCTATTGGGGGAACCCTGCCAGGAAGGACTTGGGCGCAGGCTTGTAGAAAACGATATAGCTTTTACTTCAAAACAGAAAAGCAAAGAAGAAAATAAAAATGAGGATTACCGTGAACTCAACCCCGAAGAAAGTTCCCCCAATAGGGGGGTAGGGGGTCTGAGAAAACAGCTCTTACGTGTTCGCCCCCTCCGCCCCCTATTGGGGGAACCCTGCCGGGAAGGACTTGGGCGCAGGCTTGTAGAAAACGATATAGCTTTTACTTCAAAACAGAAAAGCAAAGAAGAAAATAAAAATGAGGATTACCGTGAACTCAACCCCGAAGAAAGTTCCCCCAATAGGGGGGTAGGGGGTCTGAGAAAGCAGCTCTTACGTGTTCGCCCCCTCCGCCCCCTATTGGGGGAACCCTACCAGAAAGGACTTGGGCAAAACCTCGGAGATAATACACAAGCTTCTATTTCAAAAAAGAAAAGCAAAGAAGAAAACAAAAATAAGAATTACCACAAACTCAACCCCGAAGAAAGTCCCCCCAATAGGGGGTTAGGGGGCGCACTAATCACGCTCTTCCTAGCATTCCAACTCCTCTTCCCCCTCCGCCACTACCTATACCAGGGCGACATACTCTGGACAGAAGAAGCCTACCGCTTCAGTTGGCGCGTCATGTTAGTAGAAAAAAGCGGCAGTGCGACATTTTACATAAAAGACAGCGCCAGCCCCAAGAAACAAGAAATAGTAAACGGTTCACACTTGACCTTTTACCAAGAAAAACAAATGGCGATACAGCCTGATTTTATCTTACAATATGCTCATTTTTTAAAAGAAGAATACGAGACAAAACACGGTTTTAAAGACGCAATTGTCACCGTAGAGGCCTATGTCGCAATGAACGGACGCAGTAGCCGACAATTCATCGACCCAACAGTAAATTTGAGTAAAATAAAAGATACTTTTGCGCCTCGAAAATGGGTGCTCCCGTAACTCCCGTAACAGCCCATACGGGTAAACTTTTCCAAGCTGAGAAGCCCGTACAACAGCTTTCCAAGCTGTTAAAACCAACAAAAGCACACCATAGAAAAACAAAGTAAAATGAAATACATCCAAATACTCTTCTTCCTCATCACCGCACAGACCCTCTGTGCCCAAACCGCCCGTATCACAGGAACAATCACAGCCGAATCCACCACAGAAACCCTCCCAAATGTAGAAATCAACATCACAGAAATCAACAAAACTCAAATCACCGACGCAACAGGAAATTTCTCATTCAACGAATTAAAAAAAGGCACTTACACACTCGTCATCTACGCAGAAAACTACAAATTAAAAGAAGAAACAGTCCAATTGGCAGCAGAAGAAGAAAAGATTTTGACCCTAAATTTAGAAGATTTAGGATACGATTTAGAAGCAATAGAAATAGAAGCAAAAAAGCGTGAAAGCTACGGAATACGCCGTCTCCGTAATGTAGAAGGCATGGCAATCTACGCCGCAAAAAAAAGCGAAGTTATCCGCTTAGAAAACCTCGTCGCCAACTTAGCCACCAACAATGCCCGCCAAATCTACAAAGGCATCGCAGGACTCAACATCTGGGAAAACGACGGCGCAGGACTCCAACTCAGCATCGGCGCACGCGGACTTGACCCCAACCGAACTTCCAATTTCAATACGCGTCAAAATGGCTACGACATTAGCGCAGACGCCCTCGGTTATCCCGAGTCTTATTACACTCCTCCCGCACAAGCCTTAAAGCGCATCGAAATCGTACGCGGCGCGGCGAGTTTGCAATACGGACCACAATTTGGAGGACTTTTAAATTTCATATTCAAAGAAGGAAATCCAGATAAAGCCTTTGAATTTCAGACCGAAAATACCGTCGGTTCATTCGGCTTATTGACCAGTTTTAATAGCATCGGAGGCGAGAAAAACGGTTGGAATTATTACGCATTTTACCAACGCAAACAAGGCGACGGTTGGCGACCAAATAGTGCTTTCCACCAAAACACGACCTACGCAAAGCTAAGTAAGAAAATCGGTAAAAAACTAAAGATTGGTGTTGAATATACCCTCATGGATTATCTGGCACAGCAGCCAGGCGGATTGGTAGATTTTGAGTTTGAGCAAGATGCGCGTCAATCTAAAAGAGAGCGCAATTGGTTTAAAGTCAACTGGAATTTAGCAGCCTTAACTGCCCAATATAAACTGACCGACAAAACGAAATTAGACACCCGTTTTTTCTATCTATCCGCACAGCGTCAAGCACTCGGGATATTGAACCAAATCAATCGCCCAGACCCTTTACGCGAGCGCGATTTGATACGTGGTTTGTATAATAACTTTGGGAATGAAACACGTCTGATTCATCGCTATGGAAAAGGCACCCGTTTGGCGACTTTTTTAGTGGGGGTGCGTTACTATCAAGGATTTTCGGAGAGTAGTCAAGGTTTTGCAGATGATACCGCATTGCCCAATTTTAACTATCTGAACCCCAATGATTTAGAAACAGCAGATTACGATTTTCCCAGTCGAAATTTTTCTGCTTTTGCCGAAAATTTATTTAATATCAATGCGCGTTGGACAGTAACACCTGGCGTGCGTTTTGAGTACATCCGCACCGCTGCCGAAGGCTTTTTCAAAGAACGGGTCATCTCTGGAAATCAAGTCATTTTAGAACAGACTTTTGATGTCGAACGCAGCAATCCGCGTAGCCTATTTTTGTTAGGATTAGGAACAGGATATAAGGTAGGAAAAGAGACCGAAGTGTACGCCAATTTCTCCCAAAATTACCGTTCGATTAACTTCACAGATTTGGCAGTGGTCAATCCAAATTTAATCGTAGATTCCCTCTTGACAGACGAACGTGGTTATAATATGGATTTAGGAATTCGCGGCTCATTTAAGGACTTTTTGACCTTTGATGCCAGTTTGTTTTTCCTCAATTATCGCGACCGTATCGGTACGGGGGAGACTATCTTAGATGACCCCATTTTTGGAGAAGTCGCTGTGCCATTTCGTACCAATATCGGTGATGCGCGCATCTTCGGATTGGAAGCCTATGCCGATTTAGACATTCTAAAATTAGCAAAAGTCAAAAATGAAAACTTTGCTCTCTCTCTCTTCACCAATCTCAGCTTTTTACAAGGTAAATACGTGACAGATAACAATGCATTTAATGGACGTAATGTTGAATTAATTCCCCCAACCAGCATCAAATCAGGCTTAACTTTCCGCTGGAAAAACCTACAAACTGCCTACCAATACGCCCGTGTCAGCGAACACTTTAGCGATGCCACCAATGCCGAATTTACCACCGATGCCACACGCGGTATCATCCCTACTTACGGCGTACATGACCTTTCTCTCAGCTACGTTTGGAAATGGCTAAAACTTCAAACTGGTGTGAATAACCTAACAGATGCGCGCTATTTTACACGTCGTGCGGCGACTTATCCAGGACCTGGGATTATTCCTGCGGACGGGCGGAGTGTTTATTTGACGGTGGGGCTTAAGTTGTAAGTGTAGTTGTTTTTTCGTTTCTTTGTTTTATTACTTAAATCCAAAACTCTTCTAATCATGAAAAAAATAATACTCCTACTCTTTTTATTCCCTACACTCTTATTTGCTCAGATGAAGTATGATA
>CAZQTE010000223.1:0-2556 GCA_964595615.1 uncultured Saprospiraceae bacterium | reverse complement strand
AGATTGGTGGATTACTACTCCTTTGTATATGGGGAATGGCTATAAGACTTTTCTTTTTTCAGGTGGACAAATTACGGACACATTAACGCAGTTTATCGGTCCAATTATAGATTCTTCCAGCAATGGTTCTGGACGTTCTATGTTTTCTTGGGATGGAACAAAATATCTTCAATATTTACCTACCGAGGATTTGATTATTTTTGATTTTGATAGGAGTACAGGACTTTTCAGCAATCCTATTCAAATTGAACCAGACGATGATATTGAGGATGGATTTGGAGGTGTAGCATTATCTCCTAATGGTCGATTTGTATATGTGAATTCCTATAAGAACATTCATCAATATGATTTAGAGGCGGAGGACATTAAGTCATCAGAATATTTAGTTGGAGTCTATGATGATTTTATAGACCCGTTTCCTGTTGCCTTTTTTCAAGGAGAGCTCGGATTGGATTGTAAAATTTATATTGCATCTTTTAACTCCACTAAATATATGCACGTCATTAACAATCCAGACTTGCCAGGGGCAGCCTGTGATTTTGTTCAGCGAGGTATAAATTTGCCTCGTTTCAATGACGGGACTATTCCCCATTTTCCTAACTATCGTTTAGATACAGAGTTTCCATTGTGTACACCTTCGCCAGTTAGTGCTACAGAAGATTTAGAGCCACTCTTTCCAATAAATGTCTATCCAAATCCTGCGAGCGAGCAAGTGAATATAGTTTTTGGCTATCCGCTTTTTTCGGAGGGAGACTTGCTTCTTTTTGATAATTTGGGGCGTTCTGTTTATTCTCAGAGTTTAGCCGTTAATGAACGAGAGCATAGTATTGATGTTTCTGGTTTGGCGCGTGGGATGTATTTTTATAGTATTTGGGTGGAAGGAGAGATATTGCAGACGGGGAAGCTTGTTGTAGCGAGGTAGGAAGAATTTACTTGCTTTTTACTATTTTTGTTGATACTTAAATCCAAAACTCATTTTATTATGAAAAAATTGATTGTTATTTTCAGCGTTTTTTGTTTTTCTTTTCAGGTTTTTGCTCAGGAGCCTCAGTTGTTGGGGACTTTTTTTAAAGGTTACAACAATGGCGCTTCTTCCTGTAATCATACTACTGAATATTACATTTATAATAATGAACTTTACTTGGGTTTATGTTACGAAGAGACAGGTTATGAGATATGGAAAACGGATGGAACAAGTGAAGGGACTAAGGTTTTAAAAGATATAACTCCTGGTAGTTCACCAGGTTTAGATTCTGAACTTTTTCCAGAGAAGCAAATTACTAAATATAATGGTAAACTTTATTTTGTTGGCACAGAGGGCAATGAAGAAAACGAAGAAGTATTATGGGTTTCAGAGGGAGAAACGAGTACAACCATCAAATTTGGAGAGGGGAATATCGAAGCAAACAATACTAATGGAATGCACGTTTATGAAGGTTTATTGTACTTCTATGGAAAAAATAAAATAACAAATGAAGAAGGCATTTTACGAACAGATGGGACTTTAGAGGGCACAGACTTAGTAGTAGATAATGAGGAGATAGAAATAAGAGCTTTGGGAGATTTTCGCTTAATTAATGATAAAATTTTTTTCTTTGAAAAAGAAGAAGAATTCACAGCTTGGTTCACTGTTTTCGATATGGCAACAGAAGAAATGATAAGAATAGATGATTTTATTGAAGGAGTTCTTAAAACTCCTCTGTGGTTATTTAGCTTTCAAGGGAAAATGTTATTCACTACGAATACGGATGAAGGGAAAATATTATGTGAGACGGATGGTACAGAATTGGGCACAAGAATTTTATTTGAAGGGCAGTACGAAGGAAGTTTTAATCGAATCAGGTATAAAGATAATAGTTCAATAATATTTCATACTAATGATATAGAAGAAGATTTTCTATCCCGGCTTTATTTTGCAGCAGATACAGACACTGCAATCCCAATTTATTCTCCTGAACTTGGTAATAATTCGGAAGGAGTGCGTTCTTGGAATTTATCTATGAAACAGATAGGAGAGTATTTATTTTTTGAAAAAGAGGATGAACTATGGCGAACCGACGGAACGTTTGGAGGAACAGAAAAAATATTTGATGATGCAGATATTCCTCACAAGTACAACGAAAATTTTTACTATAGCAATAATCAAATTGCAGATACAGCTAATCAGCTCTGGTCTTTTAATGAAGCCTTTGAAACACAGCAAGTAGGTAACGAAAATGAAAACATTATCCGTCCATATCATTTTAACTCAAAAATTTCAGGAAAATTAATTTTCCTTAGTGAGCATCCTACCGATGAAAATTTATATAGAATCCATGCTTTGGATTTACCTCCTAATTCTATTTTTGATGAAAAATCAGAAAGGACTGAACTAACTTTATTTCCAAATCCTGCACAGAATGAATTGACGATACCTTTATCTGTTGATTTTCAAGATAAGGAGATAGAATTGAGTATTCAGGATGTGTCTGGACAAGTACTTTTAAATCAAACTATGATAGGGGAAGAATCCCTTAATTTAGACTTCCCCTCCGACTTAGCAAATGGGATGTATTT
>CAZQTE010000222.1:6029-9604 GCA_964595615.1 uncultured Saprospiraceae bacterium | reverse complement strand
TACCAATTTTGCATATACTTCTTTAATTGTTGATGTCTTCCAAAGTGAAGATAAACCGTTGTGACCACATCTTCCAATACCACTCTATTCACTAAAATTTATGCTTATCAGACCAGTCTAAGACCAGAAACTAACTGCGTATAATTTCTATAGAAATTAACGAACTCCGTGAGGATTCTTTAGTAAAAAATTCTTAACCATTAAATATTACTAATTCTTCCAAGCCCCTACTCGTTCGCTAAAATTTCTTAATTTTATGCGGACTTGGCTGCCGGTCTTAGACCGGACTAACTATAAAGCACTGCGTGACAAAATTATACTTTTCCACTTCACAAAACCTCCTCCACCCGCATCAAAACCTCTTTAACAGTCTCATTCTGCTTCTCTTCAGCAGGTAAAAAAGACTCTCTTTCTAATCTTTTAAATATCTTACCATATAAATCTTTATACTCCACAAAATCGACCTTCGCATTGACTAATTCTGCTAAAATATCATAGACAAATTGATTCTTCTTCCTGCCCATTTCTAAAGCAAAATATTGGTCGCCTTTGTTCTCACTACCCGCTGTCATAGCAACTATCTTGTCGATTTTACTCATTTGCTCTATACAAGAATTGATAAGATGTATGTTTATTGTATTCATTTGAACGTTATTTTAATTAAACCTTTTGGACTTCTTTCACCTGTTTCTTTATCAGGTTTGGTGGCTAAAAATAAACTTTCCCAAAAGTCTTGAGCAAATAGATATTGCATGAAATCCGTTGTGACCACAGTAGTGCGAGTAATTATATTCAAAAGAACAGCATTCTGGATATTACTCTTTATGAGGGAATTGTTTATAAAACTTAAATTATTGCTGGACCGGTCTAAGACCGGAAACTAACTATTGCCTTTGTTCAAAGCATCTCAAAGTGCTTCTCCACAATATCTTTTGCCCTCTCCAATCCATTTTCCATTTCTAATTTTGCTTTTAAATCTAATGCCTTAGATTTCATCTCCTGCCCTGCCATTTCATCAAATGCCGATAAAAGTTTTTTAGGATTCAATTTATTTAAAGGAATGGGTTTTGGTCCCACACCGATATTATTGAGTTGCATTCCCCAGAAATATTGGTCCCCGACGGGATGCAATACAGGGCAAATAAATTGAGGAATACCAGCCCTTGCAGCTGTAGCTGTTGTCCCAGCTCCTCCATGATGAACGATATAATCTGCAAGCGGAAAAAGTAGCTCAAATGGTGCTCCGTCAATTGCTTTTACCGTTTCACTCTCTATGATTTGTGCATCTTTCAAGCCCCAAGCCTTGACAATCAGGATTTTAATATCAAATTTCTGTTGCAAACTTTGCACAAAAGTATTGATATCGACTTTTGATTTATAAGGCATACTTCCGAAAGTAATAATCAAAACTTCTTTTTCATCTGTCATAAATTCAGAGACATCATCTGATAAAATACCTTTTGCATTTTCTCGTATCCAAAATCCTGTAAAATGATGATTTGACGGATAATCATTAGGTAATCTAACAACAGAAGGACTCAGACCATAGATAATTGGAGTATCAATCAAGCTTGGACTTTTTGCCAGATTTCGTTTCTTTTTGAAATTTTTGATTGGCTCTTTTACCGTTGCAATCATTGCGTTTGTTAGCTTGTAGGATAGTCTACGCAAAAATTTAGGGAGAGGTAGAAAACTAAATAATGGATTTCGAAATTCATTAGTTGGCGTAAAAGCGGGTACCACATATCCTTTTATAAGTTTCGCTTTCATTTCATAGCCAATGCTGTCAATCAGCGTTTTAGGATGATAAATCACTACATCTGACCATTGGATTAAGTCATAAAAGGTGTCCAATGAGCTTTCTATAATAGGGTAAACCTTTTCTCTCAATTGCTTTCCAATTGTAAATGGATTTTTCCCTATTTCTTTTTTCAATGCCGCATCATCCACGATAGATTGATAATCACCTTCAAAACTTCTATAAGTCACATCGTATTTTTCGGCTAATGATTCATACATTTTCGCAGAAGAAACAATGACTTCATGTCCGTTTTTAGATAGATATTCCCCTAAAATTAAAAAGGGTTGTATGTCTCCTCTTGAGCCAATTGTGCAGATTGCTATTTTCATTTTTTTTAAATTTATTATCCTTCTTTACGATATCAGAATAACAATTACCTACAACTTTATTGTCCTATTCAGTACATTATTATTTTTGGGCAAATCCAATGCTCTCTCAAATTCTGCTTGATAATAATCCTTACAATATTTAGCCCAAAACCATAATAAAAGTACAAAAAAGGCACTTCCAAAGCTTGCTAAAGTCATTTCTATATTCCGCTTAAATAAGGAGTAGAACAATGCTCCAATACCTGTACCTGCAAATATTACTGAAAAGAAAACAAAGAGAAAATTAGGCTTTAAATAAATCTCCACTTGCGTTAAATGAGCTTCCTTTTTTATTAATTTTCCTTTTATCGTCACTGGTTCTCTATCCCAAGAATCAAAAGTCGAAAAGCCTGCCCGTCTTACCAATCGAAAAGAATTATTTGACCGCAAAGTTCCTCGCAAATTGTACTTAAAATCGAACCATTCTTTTTGACTGATAACAAAATCAATTTTACTCCTTAGTGTTGGAATTGATTGATTTGTCTCATAAACGTATTTGTTTGTAGTAAATACTTCTATAAATTGAATTGTGGGATTACTTTCATTCATTATTATTCACTTTAACTAAAAAACGAGAAACAGTCTTTTTTACCAAAAGAAAAAACAAAGTTTTTCTTTTGTCATTCTGACCGACAGGGAAGAATCTGAGTAGTAAGTCCCACTCAGATGTCTCACTCCGTTCGACATGACAAAAATATTCCTTTGGAATATTTTTTATAAAAAAGCCCCGCAACAAAATGTTACGGGGCTTTCCTTATCCACTTAAACAGAGTTTCAGTGATAATCTAAAACTTCACCTCAAATCGCTCAAAGCCCTCCTCCAATATCACCACATAAGCATTATTCTCAATTGCTTCGAACTCTACTGCTTTTCTATCCACAGTTAGTGATTTAGGCGGATTTTTCAATCCATATAATTCCAAACGAATAGTCGAATAACTGCTTTTGCGCTCCCCTTCTACCATTTGCTTAATTCTAAAAACACCTGCCCGCCCGTCTGTGTAGAAGTTACGCAAAGAGAAATCTCCATTTAAGAAATCATAACCTTCGCCTGCATCCTCGTATAATTCACTGTGCGTCAACTCCTTGCCTCTGTACGCGCGTAGAGTCAATTGCTCGACCGTTTTTTCGTTCGTGTATTGCATCACAGGATAATGCGGAATGACAGCACCTGCTTTTACAAAAATTGGACTGTGGTGTAGCGTTACGCCATATTTAAATGCGCGTTGTCCTTTGTGTCTGACACCGTTGAAGTAGTCAATCCAGTTTCCTTTTGGTAAGTAAACATCAATTTCCTTCGCACCTTCTTCCGTCACAGGATAGACCAAAAGGTGCTCGCCAAACATAGAACCAGTCTCATTTGCAACCGCTGCCGCATCCGTTTGGTCATAGAAAGACAAACTGCG
>CAZQTE010000222.1:4164-5929 GCA_964595615.1 uncultured Saprospiraceae bacterium | reverse complement strand
CCCAATTGTAACCAACGTACCATGAGTTCTCCTCCTGGAGAGTCCACAAATCCGCCAATATCTGTCCCGACAAAAGAGAATCCTGAAATACTCAAACGCTGACATTGTCGGTTGGCAATTTCTAATTGTTCCCAAGTCGCTACATTGTCTCCTGTCCATAAGGCAGCAAAGCGTTGTCCGCCACTAAAGGTCGCACGCGTCAACAGGAATGGGCGTTTTTTGCTCTTTAATTCCTTTAAACCTTCCAAAGTCGCACGAGACATTTGCATGCCGTAAATGTTGTGTGCTTTGGCGTGATTGGTTTGGTTACCGTCGTAATCATGACGCACTTCGTCAGGGAAGGTATTGCGCGTAACTTGAAAAACCGCTGGTTCGTTCATGTCATTCCAAAAACCACTGACTCCGTTTTCATTGTATAATCCTTCATATAATTTTCCCCACCATTCGCGTACTTCGGGATTGGTGTAATCTGGCCAAACACAGTTTGGTGGCCAGACGGGTCCGTACATCACCTCGCCATTCGTACGGCGACAAAACATATCTTTTTCTTTTCCGTCTGCATAAACATCATAGTCATCATCCACACGAATCCCTGGGTCAATCATCACCACCGTATGAAATCCTTTTTGCTTCAACTCATCAATCATGCGCGTCGGGTCAGGAAATTCATCATTATCCCAAGTAAAACAACGATAACCGTCCATATAATCAATATCCAAATAGATACTATCACAAGGGATTTCTAATTCTCTAAACTTATCTGCTACCTCATGCACGCGCGACTCTGGATGATACGACCAACGACATTGGTGAAAACCCAGTGCCCACATTGGCGGCATCTCTGGCACACCTGTCAAGTCCATATATTGCGAAGCAACACTATTTAGTAATGGACCATAAATGAAATAGAAATTCATCTCCCCACCTTTAGCAGAGAAAGTTGTATTCCCGTCTTTTTTGCTATCAAAATCAAAGAAACTGCGGAAGGAATTGTCTAAATAAATACCATAAGCTTTTCCATTGTGCAAAGAATAATAAAACGGGATAGCGCGATAAAGTGGGTCGCGGTCTGCGCCATAAGCAAAACTATCTGTATTCCAATTTTCGAAGCTGCGTCCGCGTAAATCTAATTCGCTTGCCTTGTCTCCTAATCCAAAGTAATTCTCGCCTTCATTGGCTTTTAGAGAGATTTTGACGTCAGTCATGCCTTCTAATATCGTCGAGCGCGTGTAATGTGGCGCTGTTTCTTCGGCTAAAAGATTTCCTTTTGAGTCCGAAATTTTTAGGCGCATATCAGCTTTACTGACTTCGATTTTCAAGTCTTCTGTATCGAGAAAGTAGGCATTATCATTCTCGTATTCCTTCATGTAATGCTCTTTTTCTTCTTGCAAAGGCAAAACAGCATAGGAGAAGTCCATGTCAAAAACATTGGTTCTTGAATAATGAAAGCGTATCACGCGCGCAGTGCGAACCGTTAGACGCATGCCGAAACCATTTTCTGAGAGAAAATTTAGGGTATTGCCAGTACGTGTTTTTGACTTAATTCTATCTGGGCTGATTTCTTGATAGACGTCTTTGTAGCGTTGGCTGGTTTCGATTTGGGAGAGAGGAATTATAGCTTCTTCTGAATTAAATTTTTTATTATCTTTTTGGTCTGCCATAGCTGGTGATTTTATTTTTTTGAAGGCGCGAATTTCGGTTAAATTTTGGAATTATGCTAATTGTTTTTGAAAAAGGGGTCAAGTTTGAGGGGTCAGGCGTCAGG
>CAZQTE010000222.1:0-4064 GCA_964595615.1 uncultured Saprospiraceae bacterium | reverse complement strand
GTCAGGCTGCTTTAGCTTGTACACCTAACTTGTAAAAGCATAGTTAAGTGTACAAGTTAGAACAGCCTGACATCTCGCCCCTCACTCCTATTTAATCCATTTCTCAATTTCCTTTTCCGCATAATCGCCATTCCTCCAACCTCTAAACTCATTTGTACCTAAGCCATCATAGTTCATAAACCAAGTTTCGATAGAATGTCGAGCGGCATCGTAGTCAATCATAAAGTGTTCAAAACCAGCAATTTGCATAGTTTGCAGACTAGTATCAGCGGGTATAGCAATTAGCTTTGTATCTGCTTCTCCTTCATCGAGTAACATTAGAGTTGCAATAGGTTTAATTGGAATGACGGTACCTGTAGGTAAACTTTCTGCTAAGACTAATACATCTACAGCATCGCCGTCTCCACCGCGTTCTTTATCCATTAATGTGCCAGGGATGTAGCCATAATTACCAGGATATGGTAAGAAATTAATGATTCTATCTTTGCCATCTCTTTGGTCAATTTCGAACTTTTCCGTTTCTTTATTGTATTCTATCTTCTTGTTCGTACCTGCGGGTATTTCAATGACGGCATTATAAAATCCGTCTTCGGTATTAGCAGGTAGCGTTTCGTAGTTAATACGTTTGATACGAAATGGTGGTTTTATGCCTCCCTCATTACTACAAGATGAAGAAAAGAAGAATATTGATAATAATGTGATAATTAAATAATAGTGCTTCACGTTTTTTATTTTCATTTTTATTTTCGTTCAATAAAATACTTGTCTTTACCCGAACATTTAGCGCAAAGATACACCTACATGCGAATTAGAATCATTTACTTTGTGTTCATTATCAACCGAAGTACATTTTTTTTCGTATCTATGAGATAGTTGTCGGTTGTTAGTTAACAGACGAGTGTGACTTAGACGACTTAGCAAGTCGCAAAATTAGACATTAGACAATAATCATTATACATTTCAAAATGGCAGATAAAACATATTTAGACCCAGCGAATCTTAAAGATTTCAGCAAAATCACAGAATTACAAGAGCCAATGGGCAAAAAATTCTTTGATTACTATGGCGAAGTTTTTAAAGAAGGTGCATTGACCCAGCGCGAAAAAGCATTGATTGCTTTGGCTGTGGCGCATACAGTTCAGTGTCCTTACTGCATCGATGCTTATACATCTGGCTGTCTAGAAAAAGGCGCAGATGAGGAGCAAATGATGGAAGCAGTTCACGTGGCATCAGCAATACGCAGTGGTTCTTCTTTAGTTTATTCTGTACAGATGATGAAGCAGGCACAGAAAATGTCAATGTAGTTTCAAGTTGGTAGTTGTTGGTTGGTAGTTGTTGGACGCGCGTCTCAGTAATTATGACCGAAAACTTAGGCAAAATTATACATTAGACAATAATCAATAGACATTTAAAAAATGGCAATTAAGCAAAAAACAAAGTCTCTTAGCGCACGGGGTGCGGAGCTTTCAGATAGTTTTATTCAGTTAAATGTATTGGCGGGGAAAGATGAGAGAGCAAGTGCTTTTCCTTCTTTTGCGGGCAAAGTGACCAATTTAGGTTACAAACCTTTGCGTACGACTGATTTAGAGATTTTTCAATTGAATATTGGAAAATTGTGTAATCAAACTTGTGCGCACTGTCACGTGGATGCAGGACCAGATAAGAAAG
Source organism: uncultured Saprospiraceae bacterium (assembly GCA_964595615.1). GTDB lineage: Bacteria > Bacteroidota > Bacteroidia > Chitinophagales > Saprospiraceae > JAHDCG01. Next base: position 2,396 of record CAZQTE010000222.1, on the reverse strand, counting down.
TGGAGAATATGGACAAGGCTACATTGGAGCGTTGTTTGGAGATTATTGCGGCGGTGCCGACTATTCACACGGTGGATATTACGGGAGGTGCGCCAGAGATGAATCCGCATTTCCGTTGGTTTGTGGAGGAATGTCGTAAGTTGGGTAAGAAAGTGATGAATCGTTGTAATTTGACAATTATTCAAGCAAATAAAAAGTACCATGATTTACCTCAATGGTTTAAAGACAATGAAGTAATTGTCGTGTCTTCTTTGCCTTATTTTAGCAAAAGCAGAACGGATGGACAGCGTGGAGACGGAGTTTTTGAAGATAGTATCAAATCATTGCAGCAGTTAAATGCAGTAGGTTATGGTAAACCTGGAACGGGTTTGACATTAGATTTGGTTTATAATCCGTCGGGTGCGTTCTTGCCAGCGAGTCAAGAGTCTTTACAGGATGAATTTAAACGCCAATTGAAGCGTAAGTACGATATTGAGTTTAATAGTTTGTACGCAATTACAAATCTGCCAGTAAGTCGCTTTTTGGACTATTTATTGGAAACTGGTAATTATGAGGAGTACATGGAGAAATTGGTGGAAGCTTTTAATCCAATGACTGTCGAAGGTTTGATGTGTCGCAATACACTGTCTGTCTCTTGGGACGGTTACATGTATGATTGTGATTTTAATCAAATGTTGGATTTGAAAGTTGCGGGTACAGGAAGCAAGCATATCAACGATTTTGATTTAGATGCTTTGACTAATCGTCCGATTGTATTGAACCAACATTGCTATGGATGTACAGCTGGGGCGGGTTCGAGTTGTGGAGGTGAGATTTCTTAGATTAGTTGTCAGTTTTGACGGTCTGTATGATGAAAAAGGCAGTTAAAAACACAAAATCACCAAGCAGATACAACAAACAAAAGCTTGAAACCGCATGGTTTCAAGCTTTTGTTTATTTTGTAAAGAAACTCAAATGCCTAACTTGAAAAAGAATAAACTCTTATGATTAGGAACTCTTTGTAAGAAAAGCACTTGAGCCACAAAACCCGACTGTTAATTCTTCTGACGAATCATTTTCTTCATTGTATCATCATCTACATCAACTTCATTTTTTGATTTTGATTTAGATTTATAGTCGTCACCTTCGGCAGTTTCCACCTCAGTCATGGTTTCGGTTTTAGTTTTCATTTTACCATTGTCTTTGATAACGGTTTTTGTTTCTGTAATAGTCTCTACTTCGCGTCCTGCTTCATTTTCCATCTCTTCTTTAATAGTGACCTCACGTTTGACTTTATCGTTTATATCGACTTTAGTCTCCATTTCCACAGTACCTTCGATTTCGGTACCATCTTGCTTCTCGCCTTCGTATTTAATGGTGACTTTTTCGTCCATATCACCGTCTTTTTCGATTTCGCGTTCTACTTCCATTTCACCTTCGATGTAGGTTCCGTCTTCAGTGACCGTCTCGATTTTTGAGCTTTGCTCTAAGTCTTGTGTCGTAGTTTTACTAATAATGCTTTTCTCTACCATTTTATCAACGTCTTTTTCTGATAATTGTGTTTTTGGCTGAGTTTGCGCAAATGCTGAACCTGCAAAAACTAAAGAGAAAAATGCGACATAAATTGATTTACTGATTTTCATAACAGATTTAAATTTTACTTTATTTTTTTGGTTAAAATTTCATTTTATCCTTCATTCAGAACAGTTTAAAATGCATTTACAACTTTTATACTGTCCCCAATGAAAGACAAATGATTGAATTTCCAAAACCTATAGGTTTGAAAATTTACTAAATATCTTGGAATATAATCCCAATGCGACCGCGTTTAGATTGCTATTATATATGACACTAGCATCTAATTTTGGCTTAGGTCGATAGTTGCTTTTTTGCTTCAGTTTGTTTACACTCTTGCACGTCCACTGATTAAAGAAATCAGAAATAATACAATAAATACCCAGAAAAGAATTTTAGCGATACCAGCTGCACCAGCAGCGATTCCACCAAATCCTAAGACTCCAGCGATCAAAGCAATTACAAAAAAAGTTACAGCATAACGTAACATAATAAGTCAGTTTTTGAAAGAAAATAAAAAATGAATTCTTTTAATTTCTTTTGGTTAGAAAATATGATTGGAGTATAAAATTTAGATATTCATACTCTATTTTGATTATATTTTAAACTTCTATTTAAAACACAATTATTTAACTAGTAAAAGTAATTAAATAACTTGAGCCATTATACTTGTTCTTTTTCCTTCTAAAAAACACAAAAAATAGTTCCGTGATGTAGACCATGCAACGATTTTTTGATCTCCTTAGAAGAAAAAATTACTACGCATTATGGCTCAACTTATTAAATCACTTTTACTTATCAAATACTTATATCGACCTAGATAATCAGCTTGTAAAATTGAC
>CAZQTE010000221.1:0-9619 GCA_964595615.1 uncultured Saprospiraceae bacterium | reverse complement strand
CCCCTTCAGGGGTTAGGGGTTTGTCAAATGATTTTTTATTCCGTCCAAAGTCCAAAATAAAAAAGCTATGCAAAAACTTCTCTTTGCATAGCTATTCTGAAATTTAGAAATTCTTAAATTTTAAAGCCCACACCCACACTGCCCCCGCACATGCGAACCAGTAGCCTGAAAATACGGATAACCATTCCCACTCCCCTCTCCTTCAAAGTAAAAAGGGACGCGTTTAGAGTCATAATTTCCAACCTCATTCATTTTCTCAGCATCATACAAACGACCATTGACCATAGTGTAAATGACATTTTCTGTATCGCGAATTTCCGTCAAAGGATTACCGTCAATGACGATGAGGTCAGCTAGTTTTCCTTTCTCTAATGAACCAATTTCTTTGTCCATACCGAGATAAACTGCACCATTCATAGTAGCAGCGCGGATAGCTTCTAGGTTAGTCATACCACCTTGATGTAGCATCCACAATTCCCAGTGAGCACCAAGACCTTGAAGCTGTCCGTGTGCGCCAAGATTAACGTTAACGCCAGCATCTTGAAGGGCTTTACAGGACTCTGCGACTAAGATATGCCCATTGTCATATTCTTCCTGCGGAATAGCTGTACGGTGACGAGAACGGCTGTCCAACATCTCACGTGGCATGAAATTTAACAAGCGTGATTTCTCCCAAACCTTGTCTTTTTCATAGAAATAATATTCGCCATTCACACCACCATAATTGACAATCAGTGTCGGTGTGTTATGCGCTTTGGTCGCTGCCCACATTTGTAAAATATCATCGTACAATGGCGCGACAGGGATATTGTGCTCTACACCTGTGTGACCATCAACGACCTGCGTGAGATTGTGATACATAGTCGAACCACCTTCTGGCACTACGAGCATTTCCAATTCCTTGGCAGCTTGAATGACCTGTTGACGTTGGTCGCGACGTGGTTGATTGTAACTTTTAACAGAAAATGCACCATAAGCTTTCGTACGACGCAAAGCTGAACGCGCATCATCCAAACTATTAATAACTGCTTTAAAATCACCGTCCGCACCATACAAAATATTACCCGTTGAGTAAAGACGAGGTCCTACCATATCCCCCGTTTTTATCATTTCCGAGTGACTGAAAATCATTTCTGAATTACTACTTGGGTCATGTGCTGTGGTAACACCATAAGCGAGATTAGCGAAGTATTCCCATTGCTGTTGAGGACTCAATCCATAGCGGAAATTCCCTAAGTGACCATGCACATCAATGATACCTGGCATAATTGTTTTGCCTTGTGCGTCAATGACTTTTGCTTTGCCTGGCACGCGGATATCAGCAGATGCACCGACTTCCATAATTTCATTTCCTTCGATGATAATCGTACCATTTTCGATGACTTTATCCCCTTCCATAGTGATGATACGAGCATTCGTAAATGCAACCATTCCTGCGGGTCTGTCAGATGCCACTTCGAGACCGATTTTGATGCCGACAGAATCCATTGGCGGGATGCTATCTACTGCATTCTCTAAGAAAGTAAAACGCTCTGTCAATTCATTGGTAAAGTACTCTTCCCCTAATGTCCAATGCAATTTCTTGCTATCAGATGACCAGTGCAAATTGATACCAGCATCTTTCGCTACTTGTGCTACGGGAACTGCTTTTGTCTTGGCGCTAAGACCGATTGGTTGTCCTACTTGTGGCATTGGCGCGATAAATACTTTGTACAACTCTGACCATGCAATCCATTGATTATCAGGACTTACAGAAAAACGTTGTGCGTATTTTGCATCGGCAATTTTGCGGTCATCGCTGCCGTTCACTTTGATACTGTGGTAGGCTTTGGTTAAACTACCGAAAAGGAAACCACCAGTTTGATAGAAGATGCGTTTGCCGTCTTTTGAGAAGACAGGGTACTCACCTTTTGGGCTGACTAATTCGGGTTTAGAGTTGGCGAGTTGGGTGTTTTGTGTGACGTAGATACCTGACTCTTTGGTAAAAGTATAGCCTTGGTGGCTATTTCCGCCGTCTTTACGATAGACGATATTTTTTCCGTCTGGCGAGAAGCTTGGTGTGCGGTAAATTCCTTTCTGTGGAGTGAGTTTACGGCTGACTTTTGTCGTCAAATCCATGACTTGAACTGCACCTTTTTCTTCATCATTCCAAGTGACATAAACGATTGATTTACCGTCATTAGAGAATGCTGGCTCAAATTCAAAATCTTTACTTTTTGTCAATCTCTGAGGTTTACCATTTGGCAATTTCTTAGACCAAAGATGTCCGATTGCATTGAAAATAAGTGTTTTCTCATCTGGAGAAGTCACAGCATGACGGATAACTTTTATACCAATTTCTTTTTCAAAAACAGGGTTATCAAATTTCAATGTCTCCGCAATTTCTAATTCTGCATTGACTTCAAAAGGAATAACACTCGACTTTTTATCAAACATATTCACTTTATTAATCTGACCTTCTCCCCATATAACAACATGACGATTATCGCTCAACCAATCAAATCCTGGGTAAGTTCCAAAGATTGCCCAAGCTTCTGATTGGTCTTTACTCAAACCGTCAAAAACAACAAATTCTTCGCCTGTTTCTAAATTATGGCGCATCAAAACCGTCTTGGTGCGAATGCGGTGAATAAATGCCAATTGCTTGCCATCTGGCGAAACCTGCGGGCGCATCGCTCCACCTGGTCCTCCTGTTATTTTTATTGTTTTGCCCGTTTCGCGGTCGTATCGTTTGATAGCGTAGATTTGGTCATTGGGGTCTTTGTTGTATTGAAAATAACCGCCTGGATAATCGTCTTCGCTGTAGTAAAGGTAGCGACCGTCAGGTGATACGCAAGGCTCATTGACATCTTGCTGGTCATTTTTGCGTTTGGTTAATTGCGTACCTGCACCGCCTGTTTTGTGGTAAAGCCACATTTCTCCTGCACCCAATGAACGTCCAGATGTGAAGTGTTTACGCGCTACAAAGTAGTTGCCATCGGGCGTCCAAACACCATTATTTAATAAGCGAAAATCTTCTTTGGTGAGTTGTTCTGCGTCCGAGCCATCAGCATTCATTGACCAAATATTGTCGCCACCACCTGCATCTGAGGTAAAGAGAATTGTCTTACCGTCAGGCGAAAAACGGGGTTGAACTTCCCAAGCGATACCTGTGCGTATAGCTGTTGCTTTTCCACCTGTGAGTGGCATGGTGTAAATGTCGCCGAGGAGATCAAAAACGATTTTACCATTGTGTTCATCGACATTGAGCCAAGTTCCTTCTTTGACTTGGATGTTTGTTTTTTTATAATCTATTTCCGGCGGGTTGCTGACGTCCCATTTATCTTGGGCGTTGAGAGTGGCGATGCTAACTACTAAGAGTAAGACAAGATTTATAAATTTCATTATAATGGTTAAATTTGATAGAAAATAGTACCTTTCTGCTTTTAAATTGAAAGGCGGGTGAATTTACGACGGTTTTAATTCATATTAAAATGTTTTGGGTTTGCAGATAAAATTGGTAGTGTTATTTTTTCTTTTGTTCTAGATTTTTAATAAAAATGAAAATATCAACCTAGATGACTCATTTTACACTTTTCACAATTAACTCATCATTTACAAAATAATTCAAAATTATAAACAATGGGCGGCGACTGGAAAGATTTCTTCCGAGCAATACAACAAAACGACCTCGAACTGGTCAAATATCACATCAGAATGGGCGTTGACCCAAATTATCAGCATCCTGAATATATGACGGCACCTCTCATGGAATGTATTCGTTTCGAAAGGTTAGAAATTGCTGAATATTTATTAGAAAATGGTACGGATGCTACTGCAAAAGAACATGGTGGAACGACTACTGCTATGAGTATTGCAATGATGAATGGAAATAAGGAAGCTATAAAGCTTTTGGAAAAATATGTCTAACGTACTACATACGTTTTGCATTTCAAACACTTTTCTACTTGCTTTATCACTATAGATAATAGTAAACGCAAACAAATTTTCGATACATTATAATAAAACCATACCTTAGAATTGTATCACTCGAAAAGTCAAATTCACCCTATCCTCCCCCACTTTCTTCTCTTTCGGGACAGAATGCTGCCAATAATGTTGCATCTCTCCAGCCATGATGAGCAATGTCCCATGCTTTAAGGCGACTTCTATTTTTTCTTTATTATCGCTATTTCGACGTAAGATAAATCGGCGTGTTGCTCCAAAATTCACGGAGGCAATTACAGGATTTTGTCCCAATTCTTTCTCATCATCCGCATGCCAGCCCATAGAATCAATACCATCTCGATACCAATTTAACAAGACACTATTGAATTTTAAACCAGCTACCTTGTTGACTTTTTCCTTGATATAATTCAATCCCTTATTCCACGCTTTCGGGTCCATTTTAAGACCAGAGTAGGTATATTCTGTATTCGCATCACCATACCAGGCAGAATAACGAGGCACATAGATAATCTTCCCAAACATCCTGATTTGGTCGTGTGTCCATTCGATATTTGTAAACTTTATTTGCTTCAATTTATCTTTTTCATAATCTCTCCATTCAGTCTTTCGCCAATCCAATCCATTTTCATTTTCAAGAAAGTAATCAAGGCTGCGGTTACTAATGTTTTGGTCAAAAAAGTGTTCTGCATAGATGAGCTTTCCATGAGGTACATTTACTCGATAAACATTATTTATTGAGTCAAAATTGTAGGAATAACCTTCTCGACCTTCTATTTTCTTTATAAATGTTGGTATGTCTTTTTGATTGAATAAATTCATTCTCTATTAACTCAAAATCTCATAGTCTTGTTCAAAAATGAAAAATCCCGAACCTTCAATACGAAGGTTCGGGATTTTCAAAGAAACTAATCTTTCAAAATTTAATCTACAACCACTTTACGGTAAGCATTCTTCTCACCCATATTTAATTGGAGATTGTAAATACCTGTAGGTAAATTAGAAACATTTAATTGTTCCAAGTTTTCACCAATATTCAAGTTTTTCAAAGCGCGTTCCTGAATAATACGCCCCATTACATCTGTTAAACGAATAATCATCCCTTCAGAAGTTTCTGCATTAAAACGAATATTCAAAACATCAGATGTTGGATTTGGAAAAACCAACAAGTTGTTCACCTGTGTCAAATCATCTACTCCTGAAACAGTTACAGTAACTTCCGTACGCTCAGAAACACAAGAAACACTTGGCTTTTCAACCTTCCAGTTGTAAAAGTAATAGTAGTATTGTCCTCCATAAAATGAAGTTGTAATTGAACCCATATCACCAAGTGCATAAGGATAATTTACCCCGTCATTGTTACGGAATAAGTTATTTTCAGGACAACGTAAGGAATAATCTGTACCTTCTTCTGCCACTTCGAAATTCAATGTAATCGTCTGTAAACCAGTAACTAAGTCAACAGTAGTACTCGCTAACATTTGCTCCTGACCGTTAAATAATTGAATAGTACGTGGACCTTCTGGTGCATTATTAGGCACTTCCACATCAACTTCTACAATAGTAAATGGCTCGTAAGCATCAAATCTGTTGTAGGCTCCAGTAGAAGGCAAACCACCTCCACCATCTGTGGTTAATTTACCACCAGTTGCATTACCTCCGCCATATACATAAGTTGCATCAACATAGTAATCTGTATCTATTCCATTAATATCTGTATTTAAAGTCGGTCCTGAACCCAGGAGAGTTCCTCCCGTCGGAGCATCATACCAATTTAAGTTTTGTCCTGTTGCTGATAATTCTACTGTTCCGTCAAAATTAGCAACAGCATCTTCTGCAATTGGTGCTGGAGCAGAGTTGACCGTTACAATAATTGGCTCAGAATATAGCAATTCATCCGAACATAAATTCGCAGTACCTACATTATAAGCACCTGCAGTACCCACTTCAATACTCTGTGTATTTTCTTCATTTGACCATTGATAACCTGCTCCAACTGAAGAAGTTAAAGTCACAGTTTCTCCTTCACACAAAACGAGTTCTCCGTCAATTTCAATAGTTGGAGCAGTTTGGCTAACAAAAGAAATACCAATTGAGTTTGAAACCGATGCACAACCTTCTGCATCAAATAAAGCAACGCTATAATTACCTGGAGCATCTACGGTGATAGAAGAACCCGTTTCGCCATTTGACCAAATGTAAGAGTCAAAAGCATCAGGCGCATTAATTGTAACAGACTCGCCTGGACATATAACATTTTCACCGTCCAATACTATTTCAGAAGGATCTAAGACACATTCAGCTTCTAATAATAAGTGTGTCGTGTTAATATCAGGATTATCAACCGAAGTAATAATACCAGAAGGCCATTTGATAATAATTTGGTCAATTTCAGTTGCCTGACCAATACCAAAGTGTGTCGTCAAACTACTCATCGGAGAGAAAGATTCTCCAGAACGGACTTCACGAATTTGGACACCCCATTCGCCATGAATTTCTACACGGGCACCAATACCATTTAAGTTAGAAACGATACCTTGTGTATTAATTTTAACCCAATTATTACCGCCTTCAGCATTGTTTAAATGGATAGTATTTCCTTTTACAATGTCCAACCAACCGTCATTATTAAAGTCTCCAATACCGCCGTCGTCAAAACCTAAGTCAAAGCCTGTGAAAGTAAGGTCACCATTATTGATATAAACCTCCTTACCTAATTCAGAGAAAATATCAACAAAACCATCATTATTAAAATCAGCAGATGCATTTTCCCATGCACCCAAATCACTAGCAGCAATACCCGTTGTAGCGATAATATCTGTAAAAGTTCCGTCGCCATTATTACGCATAAAACGGTTAGCTTCATCGTGATTTACAATGAATGCATCAAAGTCACCGTCATTGTCATAATCTTCAAATGTTGTTGCCCAAGACTGTGCATTATCCGCCATTCCTATCGCCTCTCCTACTTCTGTGTATGTCCCGTCGCCATTGTTTCGGTACATAGCATTCGTGCGTTCCACATCACCTGAAGTACTTCCTTGACGACACTTCGTTAAATACATATCTGAGTCACCATCATTGTCATAATCTACCCAAATACTAGCGTAATTACCTGCTAATGGTATTGTTTCAATTAAGCTTTGGTCTTCGACCATATTACCTGTACCGTCATTACGGTAAGGGTGAGATTGGTCAACATCATGACACACAAAAGCATCTAAATCACCGTCATTATCAATATCATTCATCGTTGTACGCTGAGAGAAAATATAATCAGGAATAGCTTGTTCGACATAATTCGTTCCATTGTCAACAGCCATGATAAATGACACACGATTACCATCTCCAATACATAAATCATTGAAACCGTCATCATTCAAATCTCCAGCACAAATAGACCAAGAAGGTACAGCTTGTAGATTCATGCTAAACATCTCGGAGACAAAAGTTCCGTCTTCCTGTTGAAAATCAATACGAACTCCAGCACTCGATACACGAACCACATCATCTAGATAATCGCCATTCATATCGACAGCACAATCTTCAATTCCATTGCCAGAAGCTAACATTCCATTCATCGCAGTGAATGAAACTTGCGCTTGCAAGTTAAGTGTGAACATACTTAAACAAAGTGTAAGTATCTTTAGGTAAATCTTTTGCATATTTTTTTAGTTGGTTAATAGATTGTGTTCCTAAATGTTGTGCAAGATTTGACAAATATTATTCTATCCAAATCTTATGCGCTTCCTCAATATTTTTGCCTTCCAAAAGTACAACAAGAATTTGACCTGTAATACCGGTATTTAATTCTTGCTTCCCAGTTGACATATTTTGTTGCAATATTTGCTTTCCTGACATATCAAAGACAGTAATTCTTTGATTTTCAAGCAAATTTAAAGATATAATCCCATTACCAATTGAATGTATTTCAGTTAAATTTGGTGTAGTCTCTATTGCAGAACTGACACCTAAAACATGTACTGTATCTTGCCTGATTAAAAATGGTGTACGGTCTGCGGCATCAAATTGACCTCTAAAAAGCTCAATTTCAGGCGTACTTTCATCAAACATTTCCTGCATCCATTTTGGTGGTGTGGATTGATAAAAGAAGCGAGCAGTGATGATTAAATTGTCCGTATTGCCATTCAAAGGCACGTGATAATGGACTATATCTGTACCGCTTCCTTGAACACCAGCATCAATATTAAAGTCAGGGTCGGTCGTTGCATTTCCAAAAATACTGACGGTATCATAAGAAAGATGTTCTGTCAAAAATCCTTCAGGAACTAGTCGATTGTCTTTTAATGCCACATCTCCACGAGATAATACTGTCGAAACTTCATTGTTGACATCTCCAAAAACAAATTCATAAATCTGAGCTTGGTCTTCACTGACGATTGTTTGATAATGGGGTTCGTAATCTTCATTCTGTGCAAATAGTTCATAATCTTCTTCATCATAGTTTCCTGATGCGAAAAGCTGTTCGCCATCTTCTGTCTCCACAATAAATTCAATAAAAGCGCGACGGGCAGGATAACCTGAAGGAAATTTATGACCTGTTTTGTTTAGGAGATTGACTTGAAAAAAAGCGGTATCTGTGGTGCGTTCCACAAATTCTAAATTCATATTGACTGCATTGAAACGCAGCAATTGTTCGGTTTTAGCGATGACTTCATCAAATTGTTCTGGCGTAGCTGTAATACCTAAAACCTCACGATTTTCCTTCATTAACTTCAACATGGTTGTATTTGCACCCACCAAATCATGTAAATAAAAGGAGTCGCGTTGCTGTGTATCATGACCCGCTACTAAGAAAAACGAACCTTTTTCGACCTCTGGCAGGTGACAAGATTGACAAGAGATATTTTCAGCTGAATATTTAGAGTTTTTCCACTCATGGTAAGTCGCTTGTTCAACAAATTTATTACCAGTCGCATTGCCTTCATAATCTAAAGTCTCAGTTATCAAAGTATGACAACCAGAACAAGTCTCAGATTTACTGATATGTTCGCTAAATTCCGGCTTGTAATCTGTAGAGAGTAACATCGGTGACTCTAATGGAGAAACGAAAGGACCATAAGCCACACGTGCCGTATCATATAGTAAATTTCCAGAGTGTGCCTGTCCTACATTTTCAGGAGATTGTTGGTGGCAAGCCAAACAGGATACCCCGTCTAATCCTAAAGAATCGCCCACCAATTGTTCCATACTGTAATGGTCTGCACCAGCATGGAAAGCCGCAAAGTGCCCCATAGGTGCATGACAAGAAGTACATTTTGACTCAATTTCTTGTTTGCGGTCGCCATATAATAATACTTCATGACTCACTTTTGCTCGCCAGAATGGATCTTTAGCAGAATTTGCCATCATAGTAGCTCTCCAATCATCTACAACATTGATGTCATTCCCAATAAAATCTACACTAGCAATCATCGCTGTATCATAGCCATGACATTCATTACAATGACTAGAACTTAAGAATAAGCCATTATAACCGTCAGGAATGGTATCAACCATCATCGCCCAGATTTGTAATTCGTCCTCATTATGAAAAGAAGATGAATTGTCTGCTTGTGTATCAAACCAATTCATAAGGAAAGGAATGGAAAAAAGCAAGGCACAAATGCCCGTCATGCGTAAATCTAGCATTATTTATTAATTAATAATTTGA
>CAZQTE010000220.1:0-9681 GCA_964595615.1 uncultured Saprospiraceae bacterium | reverse complement strand
CTCCCGGTAGGGTTTCCCTCCTTTAGGAGGGACGGAAGGGAGGTAAATGCGAGCAAATTCGCCGTTTTTAACCCCTTACTCCCCTAAAGGGGAAACCCTACCGGGAATGATTTGGACAAAAACAGTAACTTATTGGCAAATTATAATTTTTGTACAAGTTCTCCAAAGATATTAGGACTCTGCGATTTGGGGGAGTGAGTAAAACATAACTCTCAACTCCTCCGACTCACGGCATTCGGTACGTCAAGACGATTCCCTATTTGTAAGAAAGTATTTAAATCTTTGTCGGAGGGTTTGGAAGCCAAAATATTATCAATCATTCCATTAAAAATAAAATAGTGAAATGGGAGAACAGAATACCAATATAAACGCCCCGAAATCCCGTCTGGGCGAAAAGTTGCGGTCTGCTGCAGCACACACTCCTCGTCTTTTTTGACAATTTTAAATTCTAACCAAGCATCCCCTGGCAACTTCATTTCTGCATACAAGAGTAATCTCTTTTTCTCGTAATCTGCCACCAAGACCCGCCAAAAATCTAAAGCGTCGCCCGCATAAATCGCATTCTTGTGTGTGCGTCCTCGGCGTAGTCCTACTCCGCCAAATAATTTATCAATGTAACCACGAATTTTCCAGAGGATAGTCCCGTAGTACCAGCCTTTTTTACCGCCGATTGTCCAAAAGTTATGCAAAGCAATATCCTCCTGACCTGTAGGAATAACCCGTTCTTTGTAATCTTTAAAACAACCGTATTCAGGAATCGCAATATTTTCTTCTAATGTGCGATTGTCTAGACTACTCACAAAACTATCTTTCCAACTAGAGACTACCATATTTTGCTCAATCCGACTAAAAGCCATACTTACCGCTTCTTTGTACGAAATTGGTTTGATGCCTAGTATTTTTTCCAATTTATTATCTCGCCCGATGACATTTACTTTCATACTATCCACTAGATTAACAGCCAGCGGATAAGAAGTCGAAGTAACAAAATATAGCCAATAAGAGGACAGACGTGGCGTCATAATCGGCACAATAAAAAAGTACCTTTCTAAGTTACGCACATCGGCGTAACCTTGCAACATTTCGCGGTAAGTTAGTACTTCTCCACAGCCAATATCAAAGCTTTTACCATAAGTTACATCATTCAGTAAAACGCCTGTCAGATACTGTATCACATTACGAATACCAATAGGTTGACAGCGAGTATTGAGCCATTTGGGCGCAATCATCACGGGTAATTTTTCCACCAAATCCCGAATAATTTCAAAAGAGGCACTACCCGAACCCACGATGATGCCTGCTCGTAGCGCCGTCAGCGGAGCTTTACATTCAGACAAAATATTCTCGACATTGAGACGGGACATGAGATGTGAAGATAGGTTTTCATTCTCATTGACGATGCCTGTAAGATAAATGATTTGTTTAGTATTGGATTGATTAATGTAGGTCTTAAAATTGCGCGCAGAGATAGCCTCATTTTCGGCAAAGCCGCCTACCGAAGACTTCATAGAATGGACTAAATAATAGGCAACATCAAAATCAGTTGGCGCAGTTTGTAAGTCTGGTTCATCTAAAAAATCAACCTCCCAGACTTCCACTTTGTCTTGCCAAGACTCTTTATATTCCGCGTAGTCGGCTCTTTTTTGGTCGCGAGTACACATAATGACTTCGTGTCCTGCTTCAATGAGGACGGGGAGTAATCTTTTGCCAATGTATCCCGTGGCGCCAGTTAGTAAAATTTTCATGTTTTGCGTTTTTGATATAACGCAAGTAGAAGGTATAGGTTGTGTGGATGGTTTTGTAGACTTGATGAATGAGCTTAAACAAAATTTGAACGGCGTTCAAACCTTGTTTATATAGAAGCGAGTTATTCAAAAATTCTACGCAGCCATATTTAATTTATTAACTAAGACTTCATTTGAGACTTCTAATGAGAAGCAAAACTCCCAGAATTCTTTAATATCGATATGATTCTCATCTACTTTACTTAAGCAATTCTTATAGAAGCTAATTAAAGACCAATAGTCTTGTCCTGGACTATATTTTCCCACTTTTGCAAAAAGCTGAGCACCTGATTGTCCAAAAGAACGGGCAAAGGCATAGGAATATCTTACTAAATTTTTATTTGATATTATAGGGATGGTAGTCGCATTTTCGAGTAATATAACACAGTATTCGGTTAGATTTCTGACTAATATCCTCGAACCGTCAGAGGCAATAATACAACCATTTAAAATCTCCGCTTCTACTAAGTTTTTATAATTATTATAAAAAATTAGCGCTTTCTTCTCTGCTTCACGTCTTCTTTCCTCTTCTTCCTCCTTTTCTTTTTGAATTTCTTGTGCCTTTAACTCTTTTAGAATTTGTTCTCTTAGACCGTAGACACTAAATAGAGAGAGCTCTTCGGAAGTGTAAATAGGATTTAAACCAATAAGCCTTTCGATTAGAGACGCAGCCTCTTCTTTTTGAGCTAATCTTCTCGCTTCGCGTTCTAATTCTCGTTCCTTTTCAATTCTTTCTTCCTTATCTTCTTCGTACTTTATAGTTTCTATCTTTAGCTTTTCTTGCTGTAATTTTTCTTCTTCTGAATGTGTAGTTTCATCTTTTATCCTTTTTGACATAATAAGTCTTTTTAAGATGAAGTTATTCATTAATTGAAATAAAATTTCACATTTGTGTACTTTATTACAATAAAAAACAACTATTTATGAAACAAAAATAATAAAATAATATCTATTATTCAAAAATATAGTCTTTATACCATTTTTTAGGGAGTCATTCATGTTAATTGTCTTGGATTAAGGCAGGTAAATGTGTCAAGTTACCAGACTTTATGAATGAGATTGAATGAGGTGTATGCGACACTACGCGTCGCACGAACCGTGAAGAGGTGGCACGAACGGGATACATGGCAACAGCAGTACAAAGTTAGTTATTGAATGGACATTTGAAGAAACAGAAGAAATAAATCCAGATATACTAGTTCCAAGAAGAGAGAAAGTGACGACAATGAACGGAAGCTATACGTTTATTAAATAATATGAATTATAAGGATAATGTTCGTGCGACTGTGACAGTCGCGAACGCATTGGTTTCCGGACTTAGTCCGGTATTACAGTTTTAATTTTGTGTACTTTTAATTAAACCGGACTAAGTCCGGAAGCCAGCGCGTAGGCGACACTTAGTGTCGCACGAACATATGTGGCAACAACGGGTTGGAATAATTATTTCGATATACTATCCATTTTCAATTGCTTTTTTTGCCTCTAAAGCTGCCGTTTCTAATTTATCTAATTGCGCTAAAATGGAACTTTTGTCTTGCTGAGATAGCTTTTCGGGCTGTACACCTTCGCGCAGTTCTTGTAAGGTCTTGTCTATGTTCGTGAGGACTTTTTGAGTATCTATTGCTGATTTAGTTGCCATAATTATTTATTTTTTGCGTCTAAGTCTTCTAATGCTTTTCTGAGAATTTGTACCTCATCAAGAATAGCGTCAATTCGAGCCTGTGTGCCAGACTCGCCTTCATTTTTGATAAAACTTTTACGGTCTATAGTGATTACACGAAGCTGCAAAAACAGAAAATGTAAACGGTCTTCGATTTCTTGCGGGGTCATAGTTTTGGTCTTGTTTTACCAAAGATACTAATATTTGAGCAGAATGTCCATCAAACGCTTGTACGATTTTTTTAATTGCTGATGCTACAGTCTGTTCCGGTCTGAGACCGATTGCCAGGGCGTGAGCGATTTTGGAAAATCGCACGAGCATATGTGGCAACAACGGACGACCGTGATACTTTGCTGTGAAGACTTAGATACGGTGCTTGTTTTGAGATTGTTCGTGCGACTGTGACAGTCGCGAACGCCTTGGTTTCCGGACTTAGTCCGGTGTGACAGTTTTAACTTTATGTACTTTTAGTTAGAACGGACTAAGTCCAGAAGCCAGCGCGTATGCGACACTTAGTGTCGCACGAACAGAGAAGAGGTGGCACGAACGGAAATTGCACGAACGTGGTGGCACAACAGGTTCTTTCTTTATTCGTATTTATATTGAAGTAATTGAATACCTTTTATGTAAACACAGTCTCTTTCTGTTTTTAATCCTATCTTAGTATTTGGTTCAATACCTACTGGTTGAGTAATTGGAATTTTGGTACAGATTACATCTACTTGAAAAATAGATGTGATTTTGTGACCATATTTTGCATTTATTGATGAGGAATATTCAATCTTAACATAAAATCTTTTTTCGTTATTGGTAGATTTTGAAACCTCACAATTCTCTAAACAATTACAAATTTTAAACTCTGAATTAAGAATTTCCTTTGTATCTGGGTTAACGTTGTAGTTGGAAAATATTCCTTCTGTAAAACCTTCGTAAGATGAATAAAAGTAAGGAGGAAGATAAGGAATAAAATGTCTATTAAAAACATTACTTTCTATAAAATCCTTTGAACTGCTAAATTTAAATTTAAGATTGTAAGCTGTTATTTTTCCGAGATTACTTACACTGAAATATTCACTTCCTCTTCCTGCGATATTATCATTATCAATTATATTTATTTCACAATAGCTTGTCAAAGGTGAACAAGGAGAGCCTAATGTTATGAATGGAATTCTTTCTTGCCATTCTAAATGTTTCATTCTATTTCCATTTAGAACTTTGTCTAAAGTCAGATACCAAAATCCTCCAACAGTTCCTGAACCAGCAAAATATCTTAACCAGTCTGCTAACTCTATGTCTTTTAAGGTAAATCCATTTGTGACGTAGCAATAGGTTAAAATCAGAATTAAACCTAAAACAAAAACACTAAGGAATGACAACCAATAAATATTATTTCTTATCCAATTCATTTTTTTTATATAAATTTTATTTTTTTAGAAAGTTTCAAAAAAAGCGTCACCCCAACCGAGGCAACGCTTTCCCAAGTCAAACAATTATACAATAATCATTCAACAATATACATTCCGCCCTATGCCCCACACATCAAACAATCCGGATCATCCAAACTACAAGCCTTCCCAACAGCAGCAACCTCCTCAGCCGTAGCCGCAGTCACCTTCTTCTTAGGTTTAGTAGCCGTAGCCGTCACCGCAGGCACTGTAGCCGTAGCCGCCGCATTATTCGCCACAGTCACACTTTCCGCCACAGTAGCAGACTTATTAGCTTTCAATTTCTTCTGATCCAGTGTAAACTTAATCGGGTCAACAGCCGCTTTAGAACGGAGGTAGTACATACCTGTTTTCAAGCCCGCTTTCCAGGCATAAAAGTGCATAGAAGACAACTTACCGAAATTCGGGTCTTGCACGAATAGGTTCATAGACTGTGACTGACAGATGAATGCGCCACGGTCAGCCGCTTGGTCGATGATGACTTTTTGACTGATTTCCCATACTGTTTTGTAGAGGTCTTTCATGTCTTGTGGTACATCGTCAAAGTGCTGGATAGAACCGTTAGATGCCATTAAGCGTTGCTTCATGTCGTCGTCCCATAGGTTCAAACGGATGAGGTCTTTTAACAGGTGCTTGTTCAATACGATGAACTCTCCTGATAGCGTACGACGTGTATAGATGTTACTCGTGTATGGCTCAAAACATTCGTTGTTACCCAAGATTTGAGAAGTTGAAGCGGTTGGCATTGGCGCTAATAAAAGGCTGTTGCGGATACCCGTTTTCATGACTTTCTCTTTCAATCCTGCCCAATCCCAACGGTCAGACGGTTGTACGCCCCACATGTCGTATTGGAATTCTCCTTTGCTCGCTGGACTGCCTTCGAAACTGCTGTACGCGCCTTCTTTGACTGCTAATTCTGCACTTTCAGTCATTGCTGCATGGTAAATTGTCTCGAAGATATCGCGGTTCAATTTACGAGCCTCTGGACTATCAAATGGGTGACGCATCAAGATGAATGCATCTGCCAATCCTTGTACACCGATACCGATAGGACGGTGGCGCATGTTAGAGTTGCGTGCTTCTTCAATCGGGTAGTAGTTAACGTCGATGATTTTATTCAAATTACGTGTGACTACGCGAGAGATTTCGTGCAATTTTTGGAAATCAAACTCACCGCTTTCTTTTACAAATTTTGGCAAGGAAATCGAAGCCAAGTTACATACTGCTACCTCGTCTGGAGAAGTATATTCCATTATCTCCGTACAGAGATTTGAAGAACGAATCGTTCCTAAGTTCTTTTGATTAGACTTGCGATTTGCTGCGTCTTTGTACAGGATATATGGTGTTCCTGTCTCGATTTGGCTTTCTAATATCGCAAACCAAAGGTCTTGTGCTTTGATAGTCTTACGTGCGCGTCCTTCTTGCTCGTATTGGTGATACAATGCTTCAAATTCGCCGCCGTAGCAGTCAAATAAACCTGGCGCTTCACTTGGGTCAAATAATGACCATTCGCCATTTTCTTGGACACGACGCATGAATAAATCAGAAATCCACATCGCGTAAAACAAGTCACGTGCGCGCATTTCTTCTTTACCGTGGTTCTTTTTCAATTCTAAAAACTCAAAAATATCTGCATGCCAAGGCTCTAAATAAACCGCGAATGCACCTTTACGCTTTCCACCACCTTGGTCTACATAACGCGCTGTGTCGTTATATACCTGCAACATCGGTACGATACCATTTGAAGTGCCGCCTGTACCTTTGATGTAGCTACCTTTTGCGCGAATATTGTGAATGCTGAGACCGATACCACCTGCAGATTGAGAAATTTTCGCACAACGCGTCAAGGTCTCAAAAATACCAGAGATACTATCTTCTGTCATGCTCAATAAGAAGCAAGAAGACAATTGTGGTTTTGGTGTACCTGCATTGAAAAGGGTAGGTGTGGCGTGAATAAACCACTTCTCAGATATCAAGTTGTAAGTCTCTACAGCAGAGTCAATGTCTTCGCCGTGAATACCCACTGCTGCCCGCAAAATCATGTGCTGTGGACGTTCTACAACATTACCGTCCATACGCAATAGGTAAGAACGCTCTAATGTTTTGAAGCCAAAGTAATCAAAGCTAAAATCACGGTCAGAGATAATTGTCGCGTCTAAGCGGCTTTTATTCTTTGTGATAATGTCCATAGTCTGTTGACTAATAAGACCCGCTTTTTCGCCTGTTTTTGGGTCGATATAGTTGAACAAACCTTTCATCGTCTTAGAGAAAGATTTGTTTGTGTTTTTATGCAAATTAGAAACCGCAATACGCGATGCTAATAAGGTGTAATCAGGGTGAACGGTCGCCATACTCGCTGCCGTTTCTGATGCTAAATTATCCAATTGCGTCGTCGTCACTCCGTCATACAATCCTTCAATCACTTTTTTCGCAATGTCGATATACTCGACGTAATCTGTGTTTAATCCGTAACACAATTTCTTAATCCGCGCGGTAATTTTGTCAAAACTGACGTCTTCGCGCTCTCCATTTCTTTTTACTACTTGCATAATGTTTAGTTGTTAGTTGGAAGTTGGTAGTTGGTAGGCTATCCTAACTTGTGCAACTGGATTGTGTAGTTCTTTGAAAAAGCTTAGTGTTTCATGTGTGAACTACCGTTTTGGTTAAAAAATCAAGTTGGTAGTTGTTAGTTGGTAGTTGTTAGGGCTGCACTACCAACCAACAACTACCAACTAACAACTTGAAATTAAAAGTCCTCCTCCAAAGAGAACACCTGCTTATCCTTATCCGCCATGACACCAGACTTCTGATAATCACCTACACGCTTCTCGAAGAAGTTTGTTTTACCTTGTAGGTTAATCATGTCCATCCATGGGAATGGGTTTTCAGCATTGTAGATTTTATCTACATTTAGAGCAACTAATAAGCGGTCAGCTACGAATTCGATGTATTGGCACATCATCTCAGAGTTCATACCGATAAGGCGAACTGGTAATGCATCAGAAACGAATTCTTTTTCGATTTCTACGGCATCTTTTATGACCGTGATGATAGTCTCTTTTGGTAATTTGTTGACAATGTGGTCATTGTATAATAAACAAGCGAAATCACAGTGCATTCCTTCGTCACGAGAGATTAACTCGTTAGAGAAAGTCAAACCTGGCATCAAACCACGTTTCTTTAACCAGAAAATAGAACAGAAAGAACCACTAAAGAAAATACCTTCTACTGCTGCAAATGCAATCAAACGCTCTGCGAAAGAACCTTTGTCAATCCAACGCATCGCCCAATTTGCTTTTTTCTTCACACAGTCCAAGGTGTCGATTGCATTGAACAAGTAATCTTTTTCCTCTTTGTCGTCTATATAAGTGTCAATCAAAAGCGAGTAAGTCTCCGAGTGGATGTTTTCCATCATGATTTGGAAACCATAGAAGAATTTTGCTTCTGTATATTGTACTTCTGCTACGAAGTTTTCTGCTAAGTTTTCGTTGACAATTCCGTCACTCGCTGCGAAAAATGCCAATACGTGTTTGATGAAGTGACGCTCATCGTCATTCAATTTATCTTTCCAATCCACCAAGTCTGGTGACAAGTCAATTTCTTCCGCAGTCCAGATACTTGCTTCTGACAATTTATAAAATTTCCAAATGTCATCATGTTGGATTGGAAACAATACAAATCTCCCTGGATTTTCTTGCAAAATTGGTTCTACTGCTACGCTCATAATTTCTATTTTTTTACTCCCTTCGACATCTTAGGGGCTTTCAAACTATTCTTTTGGTTAAAAGATTTTATATAAACTGCACATACTGACATTCACTGAATGACAAGGGCGTACAGCCGTGTTTCATTTTCCAGAGGAAAATCTTAATTTGGATTCTCCGCCAAATCGTATGAAGGTGACATGAAAAATTGAAAAACTAAGTAATTATTTGATTTTAGTTTTTCATTTTTTCCTGTCACACGATTTGGTAGAGAACGTTTATTGTTAATGTTCTCGTTGTTTTCCTTATGACCGGAGCATACTAAAATAGCTACCTATCGACATAAAAAAAGCGTAGTAATGCTTGAAGGCAGTACTGCACCCGATAGTTAAATGACTGACAGTCGTTCGTTTAAAAGTGAGCTTAAAAGCCAGTTGCAATGTTTCTCAGCATTGCTTAAAATTCATGTATGCTTGTAAAATGGTAAGATGTAGTTAAATCTCACAGTCATATCTCATTATCGTGGCACTAAATTAGTTATTTCGGAGCAGAAATTTGCTTTTTAGTTTTCCACAGAATGTTAATAAGTCTGTAAATCCCTAGTAATCATTGGCTTTTGAGAATATATTTTTTTTCAACAATGTTGATAAGTGGATGTTAATAACTTTTTGGGCGTGTAATCTAAAAAGTTATATTTAGTGTGGAAAACGTGTTAATTGGCGGAGAATCAAGGGGTTAAAAGTTGCAAAGTTATATAGTTGAATAGTTATAAAGTTGGATAGTTCTTATATCTAAATTTAGAGAATAACTTTACAACTATAGAACTTTAAAACTCTTTAATTTTTCGGTAGTGGGTGAAAACGACTGATGCATACCTTTTACTCACAAGGTGACTTTGAGTCACCACGTGAGCATCCACCATCTTAACCCATTACCAATTTTTCTATTGATTGTGGTTTGGTCCTTTTTGGTCGGATGCATTTAGGGTGTCAATTAGCTTTTTTGTTCTGGCGCTTAGTTTTGAGCAAATTTTATAAATTTCTGTACACTCTTTTCTTGTAATGTACTCTTTATTTGGACTTTGGACA
>CAZQTE010000219.1:0-9717 GCA_964595615.1 uncultured Saprospiraceae bacterium | reverse complement strand
CTCCTATTTGCGGGTCCGACGGGTGTGGGTAAAACGGCGACAGCGCAGGCTTTAGCAAACTTCTTTTTTGGACAAAACAAACAAAGTAATCCCCTCGTGCGCATTGACATGAGTGAGTTTCAGAGTCCTAATCAATTGTATCGTTTTATTGGTTTTGGAAAAGCACCTGGAGCATTGGTGAAAGCTATTCGTCAACGTCCTTTTTCGGTTTTGTTGTTGGATGAGGTAGAGAAAGCGAGTCCTGTGATTTTCGATACTTTATTGACCGTTTTGGATGAAGGTGTGATGACAGATAACTTTGGTCGCCAGACGAACTTTAGAAATACAATTATCATCATGACCTCCAATCTTGGGGCGTCAAATCGCAAATCTGTCGCATTTAAAGAGACGACGAGTACCCAAGCAAAATACGAGTCCGCTATTCAAAAGTTTTTCCGCCCTGAGTTCATTAATCGTATTGACGGGATTATTACTTTCAATCCGCTAAAACAGGCTGATATCCAAATGATTACACTCAAAGAATTGAATGATTTAAAGCAGCGAGAAGGCTTTACGAAACGTAATTTGACGCTTGATTTTTCAGTAAAATTAATTGAGCATTTATCCGCAATTGGCTTTGATGAGAAGTATGGCGCGCGTCCTTTGCAGCGGGCGATTGATAGACAGGTGATGCAGCCTTTGGCGGTTTGGTTGTTGGAACGTGGGGATTTATCTGATAAGGTTTTGAAGATTGATTGGGAGGGGGAGTTGGTTATTGGTTTTTAGTTTATTGGTTATTTCTATTTTGAAACCACCCAACTTTTTTACTAGGATAAGATGTTAAACTTACAAGTCAAAGCCAGCCTATTTTCCGTTCTAACTTTCTATTTTTACTTTTCTTTTGGCGCTCCAAAAGAAACAAAAGAGCGTCGAAAATCGCACATTTTCAAATTTTCATCCTTCATGTGTCAATTTTGCTAAAGCAAAAAGGACAAGATGACCCTTCGGGACGGATGAAAATCTGAAAATTGCTTTTTTTTCGACATCCTACAATAAAATATGAATCCAAATTTTCACTTAGATTTATTTGTGGGTGGTTCCAAAATTTTCACTTAATTTATCGGTTATGTTCTTAAATTGAGAAGGACGCTGATTTGGGAAATTTAAGCGTTTTTGTAAAAAAGGTACTAAACAAAAATCCGTGTTTTATCCGTGTTTATCCGTTAAATCCGTGTTCCTACCAAATCATACTAGAATTAAAATTTCACCCCTAAATGAACTAAGACAATTGAAGCAATTTCAAATCTCGTAGACCTTCTACCTCTGCATATAAGTGCATGACACTATTTATTCGGACATTTTGAGAGGATATTTTTTCGTTATTTTCCTCTTAAAAATAGTCGCGTGATGCAGACCATGCAACGATTTTTAAAAGAAAACTACCAAAAAAACCTCTCTCTCAAATTTATCCGAATAAATAATGTCATGCACTTAGCCACGGCATCATAGTAATATTTGCACCTAAGGAATGCGAAAATAATAGATTCCTAATCCAAGTTGCACATTAAATAAGGTCATAAAAAAAGCCCACCCTCGTTAAAAAGGTAGGCTTTATTCTTTACTAGCAATTACTTTTACTTAGGCACAGAATTAGGATTTAACAAATCATAAAACTGGTCTAATTGAGGCATGATAATAATACGTGTACGACGATTAGTAGAACGACCTTCAGCAGTCGCATTGTCAGCTAATGCGTTAAATTCACCACGGCCTGCAGCAATTAAGCGATTAGGATTAATACCATGATTAGTTTGTAAAGCACGAACTACAGATGTAGCACGCATCACACTCAAATCCCAATTATCCGTCACACATTCGCTTTTGATTGGCACATTATCCGTGTAGCCTTCGACCATTACATCAAATCCTTTTCGTTCTTTGATGATAGTGGCGATTTTGCCCAATACTTCATTAGCACGAGGTGTGATAGTTGAACTACCGCTAGTGTACAACATTTTGTCTGACAAATTAATCATTACGACTGTTTTGTCTACTTTGATATTGACATCATCATCTGCGATACCATCTTTCAATGCGCCTTTCAAATTAACAGCTAAAGCTAGATTAATAGAGTCTGCTTTTGTTTTTGCAGCCTGTAAAAGGTTGATGTATTTGTCTTTTCTCTCTAACTGAGAAAGTGTCTCCTTGATATTGTCATTCGCAGATTGAGAAAGAACAGTCAAGTCACCAACTTGAGATAACTGTTTGTCTCTCAAACTTCTAGCGTCAGCTAATTGTGCGCGCAAATCAGCCATTTGCTCCTCGCGCAACTTAATTGTACTGTCTTTTGCCTTTACACGTTCTTCACATTGTCCAAGACGATTCATATAATCACCAAGGTCTTTGTCGCATTTTGTTAAGTCAGATTGTGCTTTTTCGAGGCTTGATTGTACTTGTAAAAACTCTTTTTTCGTCACACAAGAAGAAACGAGTAGTCCTGTCATTAAGACAAAACACATTTTGATAGTTAATTGCTTCATTGAAAAAAATTAAGGGATTTTTTTGCCCAATATTGGGATTTCGTTTTAAAAATTTTGAAACGTTTTTAATGTCTATGATATTGATATTTAATCAATTTATTTTTCATAAATATTACACACTAAAAGACGTTGTCAGATGTAGAAATGTTCGATACTAATGGTAAATTTAGCTTATTTTAAAAGAAATCATAAAAAAAATCGTTCTTCGTCAAATCGTATGACAGGAAAAAATAGAAAGCTAAAATCAAGTAACAAATCAGCTTTTTATTTTTGGTTCTTTTTTTCATATCACCTTCACACAATTTGACGGAGAACAAAAAAGAGAATGTGCTTAGGGTCATTGAAAGAATAACTTATAAAGGTTTGACAGAGAGAATTTTTTCTCAGTTTGGGCTTGGAAGAGGGATAATTGTTGATACTTTGACTGATTTTAAGTGCAAAATGAGAGAAAATTATCCTGTCAAATGTTATAAGTTATTCTTTTAACGACCCTTAGATACACATTCTCTTTTTTGAACTTTTATTCTCTTTCTAAAACAACCACCCCACTCGAAATGACATCCGTTTATACCACACATCAAATTCATCAATCGAGCCCCAGCCCCAGTTAGCTTTACTGGTAAAATGCTGAAATTGATAACCTGCATCCACGAGTATGTCTGCACGATTACGCGTTGCTATTCGCAATCCGATACTTGGTCGTAGAGAAATTCCTCCTCTTTGTTGGGTAATGTTATTACCAATCCCTGACAAAATTAATGGGACTCCGTAGCCCGCGTCAACAGCCAGAGTTGGAGTTAACTTACCTAAAGGCAAAAATCCACGTGCTTGAACAAATAAATCACCAAATACTTTATCATATAATTGTAATCCAAAACCGCCACCAAGGGAAGCATACTTATTAAATTGATAACCTAATGAGTATTGAATGCCTGCTCCTACTACCAGTCTCTGCTCAAATTCACTCTCACTAGACTGTCCTAGCATAGCCTGCAGATTATAACCTGTATAAAATCCTTTTACTTTAGAATTGCTACCGTCAGGATTAAAAGTATAATTACCTTTATCCGCTGTGATGCGTTTTACTTCACTCATGGGCAATTCTACTACTGTGCCACCAACAATGCCAATTTTGACATATTCATTGGGAACTTGTTCGATAATCGTACCGCGTAAAGTTGAACCATCTTTGAGATAAACGAGATCTTTCGTTTTGGTCGGTGTTGCTACTTCTTGCGAGAGAACTAAGGTCTGAAAAAGGCTTATTATTAATATAATTAGGATATTTTTCATGTTGATGATGATTTTACATTTGTAAAAGAACAATAAAAATGGTTCTCCGCCAAATCGTGTGAAAGTGACATAAAAAAACTAGTCTACTCCACCAATATTCGACTCACTTCTTTCAAATCTCTTGGATTAGAGTAGTCGTATTGAAAGAAGCCGCCGTCTCCAATCATCAACAAAAAGTCGCTTTCCCCTGGCAATGCTATCACATCGTAAGCTGAAATATCCTCAATGTGTTCAATCTTTTTACTACCTAATTTCTTTGGGTCTTCGATATCAAAAACTTTTAGACCATGCACACCTTCACACAAGAAAAGATTGTTTTCGTCGATGCTCAATCCGTGAGGATTATCCATTTGGAAAGTCTTTTCTAAAATTGGATTTGTGAGGTCTGAAATGTCAATTAGGTCTAATTGATTAATAAAACCTTGACAAGCATTACCATCACGTAATGTCACATAAGCAAAATTATCTTTTACGAATACGGGGTCACAAGCACCCGCATGACGAAACTCTGATAAGAAAGTCGGTTCTTCAGGATTTTGATTATCCCAAATCTGCATACCGCTCGTACTACCAATAAATAACTTGTCTTCATGTGGAATAATCGTCTCAATCCCCCAGCCTAAATTTAAAGTATTAGCGAGACTCGGTACATCCAAATTTGCTATTGAAAATACCTTCATATCGTTTTGACCAACAGAATATAAATAATCTCCTACTAAAGTAAAACGAGCCATAGAGCCGCCTGTACCACTTCCACCGCCGCTACCGCCACCGCTAGGAACGCTACTGTCAAAAGCTACCTCATTAGCAAATCCTCTTTGAAAGAAAATACCGCCACGGTTGACCATTGCATCACGTGTTTCGCAATCCAACATCTCAGTGATAGTTTCTGTCTCATTATAGACCCATATTTGTCCATTTCCATTGTCCCAACCTGGCGCAAACACTTCACTTTGTCGATTAATCAAACTCACATTGTTGACATCTGAAACATCTAAAGTGAATAGCGTCGTGTAACTATCTGCATACAATCTGCCGTCTTTGATAGCGATGTCTACATTTCCTTCGATATTGATAAAGCCAATATTTTGAGGACTCGTTGGGTCCGTATTGTCGATAATATGTACACCTTCACGGATTTCATTAATGAAGATAAAATCGTTGTAGAAGTATATTTTCCCTGGCTTTTTTAAAGGGCGCGCTTCCTCATTTATTATCTGTACAGCATCCATTTGTGCCTGTGTTTTGTAAATAGGCGTTTGGCGTACCCAAGTTGTCATTTGCTCACAAGAGTCTTTTACACAAGACTGTAAAACAAGTGAGGCAATGATTGCCAAAAAAGGTAAAAAGCGTAAATTTTTCATAATTACATTATTAAAGTTCGTAAATTGTACAGCTAAATCTAAACGACTGTACATCCTCGAAAACGTTTTCATCTAGCAAGACGGAAGGCAAAGATAAAAAGGTTGGGTGAGATAATTATTTTTAGGAATGCGAAAATAATAGCTTCAGAATCTGAACTACTTCTTTTTCGCTTATTTTTCACTTAAAAAATGGTTATTTGCCCCGACAAACGCCCATTTTTAAGCCAAAACTAAACGAAAAAATAAGCGGCTCAGATTCTGAATCTATTAATCTCGCATTCCTTATCAAAAAAAATGCGTTGAACAGTTTCAAACCATTCAACGCATTCTATTAAAAGAGTTTTAAAGATTATTCCTCTTCGTCACCATCATAACTTCTCAACTCTTCTACTGCTTCTGTCACCTTTGAAGAAACAACAGTTGCAATCGCTTTGGCGGTATCCACAGCATCTTCGGCTGCTTCACTTAACATTGTGCCCATTTCTTCTAAGATACCAGTAGACTCTTCCTCAGCAACAGCAGCTTTTGTAGCTACATCTTCCGCTGGGATACCAGCAGCAGCAGTCACAATAGCATTATCAATTAAAGCAGTAATACCATCTCCCTTTGCAGGTTCTGCTTTTTTCTCGGTAGCAGGAGCAGCTTTCGCCGCAACAGGTTCAGCTTTCGCTTCCTCTTTTTTCGCTCCTCCTTTTGACTTTTTAGTGGCAGCAATGGCAGCAGCAGCAGCTTTCAATTTGTCTTCATCGACATCGATAGCTTCTTGTTGCGCTTTCATTTCAGAGGCAATTTTTGCTTTTGCTTCTGCTTCACGTGCTTTACGCTCTGCATTTTTAGCATCTTGCTCTTTGCGCTTTTCTTCGCGTGCTTTTTCTTTAACGATACGCTCTTCGAGTTCAGCTTTCGTCTTGTGCATATCTTTTAACTTCTCCCCTTTCGAGTTAAAGCGTTCCTCTATCATCTTGAGTTTTGCCTGACGAATTTGTGTCTCCAATTGACCATCACTGTTCTTGATACGACGATTTTGAAATTCTAAATCATCTTCATCACGACGCATCGAACGTTCCATTTTTTCAATGGCATTCAATAAACCATCTAAGCGACGTTGAGTACGTGCAGAAGGTGAATTTCCTTGATTTTGGTTCTTGTTATCTTGATCACCAAAGAGTTTTCCTTTTACTTCTTTGAATGCACCATCTAACTTCGCCCAAACTTTATTTCTATGATCACGCGTCATATTTTTTGACTCGCGATACTTGCGTTGTACTTCTACTAACTCATCAAACAAAGGACGCAGACGACCACCTTCTTTTGCCTTTGCTTCTACTTTTTCTATCATCCCCATGAAAGATCCCATTGCCTCTGTTGACTTGCCACGAAACTCTTCATCGAGTTTTTTACGCATGCCTTTCATCGCCTCAAAAAGCTTGTTTGTTTCATCTCTCAACTCATCGGCATGACCTCTAAAAAGGTTGCGTTCTTGCACTTGACCTTGAACTTTCCCCCAAAATTCCTTCAATCTATCCCAAGTATCTTGCTGAAAATTATCCGCTTTGCCTACCAATTCTTTCAAGTCTTCCAACTCATTTGCATAAGCTTTGCTCAACTTGTTAGACAGCACCATAAAATGCCATTCTGTCTGCGCGCGATTGATAACATCCGTACGGTCAACTTTCAAATCATCTGGCAAAATACCGTCTGTGATAGTCAATGGACGCTCCATTTTTTCCGTTTCATTCGGAAAATCTACGGGTTTGTCATTACGCCACTCATCCATCATCTTACGGTTAAATTCTTCATTTACCGCTGCTTCTGGAATAGTGTAAACATCTACGACATTCGCTTCTGCACGCAATTCTAATGCGACAAGAACCTTTTCATTTTTGGCGTTTTCGCCCCAAAGTACAACTTTAGTCTTCATCTTTGTCAATGTAAAATGTGATTCGATATTTCTTGGTTGATTATGTTGATTAAGTTAATTATGTTGACTCTTTAATCAACTATTCAACCTATCAACTAATAACTACTAACCAAGACTTCTTGTAAAATACTTACTTGCTTACGCATGTTTTTGATTCATGTTTTGTTGAATCGAAAATCATTTGCAGCTTTTTGTTTTTTCGTTGCTTTCGCTTTGCTTAGTAAAAGTGATTTGATAGATTAGATCATAATGCGCCGTAATTTTTTCTTCTAATGAATTCAAAAAATTGTTGCATAGCTGGGCTACGGAACCGTTTTTTGTATTTCTTTAGAAGGAAAAAGGACAAGTATGATGGTCTAAGTTATTGAATTGCTTTTACTCATTGCCCCAAAGGTATAAATTTTCTTTAATCCATGTTGCTATTTTTATTTTTAATATATAAATTTTTATAAATTGTTTATTTCAAGGAAAAATACGTTCTTGTGGACGGAAGAACTTAGTTATCGGTTGAATGGTTGATTATGTTAATTGCTGTTCAAAATCTGACCGATTGGGATAAGAATATAAAGTCCGCACTGCGACAAGTTCAGTGCTCGGTAATCCTCACACAATCAACCAATAAACACAATCAACTAATCAACCTAATCAACAAAAAAATGATTCACACACTCGACCTCCGCTTTCTCAACTCAACCGAAACTATCGCCGCTTATCTTATAGAAACCTCCGCAGGTCCTATCCTTTTTGAGTCGGGTCCGCATTCAGTCTTTCCTATTTTGGAATCAGAATTGGCGCGTTTTGGATATAAAGTCGCGGATATTAAGCATCTTTTTTTGACGCATATTCACTTTGACCATGCAGGTGCGGCTTGGGCTTTGGCGCAAAATGGAACAAAGGTTTATGTACATCCACGTGGCTATAAACACATGCACGACCCGAGTCGTTTGTATGCTTCGGCAGAGCGTATTTATGGGGATAAAATGGCTTACCTCTGGGGAGCAATGGAAGCTATTCCTGAAGATTTACTGCATGCGACAGAACACGAGGAAGTTATTAAAATTGGTGATACGGAAATTCAATCTCTGCACACACCAGGTCATGCGGTGCATCATATTGCTTGGCGGATTGGGGATGATTTGATTGCAGGAGATGTAGCAGGTTGTACGATTGAGCAGGGTCCTGTGGTGCCCCCTTGTCCGCCGCCAGATATTAATATTGAGGATTGGGAAGCAAGTATTGATTTGATTTTAAATAGTGGTGTGAAAGCTTTGTATTTGACACATTTTGGGAAGATTACGGAGATTGAAAAGCATTTAGAGGAGTTGCGGACGATACTTTGGGATTGGGCGAATTTTATTAAACCTCATTTTGAGAAAGGGACTGACCCGAGAAAATTGACTCCGATTTTTGCGGCTTATGCGGAACAACAATTGCGCGATGCGGGAGTCGCGGATGATTTGGTGGCGAAGTATGATAAGGCGAATCCGGCTTGGATGAGTGTGGCGGGTTTGATGCGGTATTGGGGGAAGAAGGTCTGATTTCTGAGAAATATATTAATCCAATTAGCTGCTTTATTATTTAAATAAACCACACATCTCATTAAAATAGGATTATTCATAAAATAGTCTGCACTGATAATATGATAGATAAAAGGAACTATTTATCTAATATTGTGATTAGATAAATTAATTACAGGAAACTATATTTAAATTCAAATAATAGTGCTATGCATCAAGTTGAAATTCCAAGTCATCAATGGGAAAATTTTTCAAAATTTTTAAAAGAATATGATTTAGATATTTCTATTAATGGTAAAATAAAGCACACTCTTGGTGGAAACATTCCCAAGCATCAAAGGACTTGTCGATTTTGTTTAAAAAAACATCCAGATGTTACTTTCAATTCAGAAGCTCATGTAATTCCACAATTATTGAATAAATCAAAAATTACTTCCTCTTTTGAGTGTGATATTTGTAATGCAAAATTCTCAAAATTCGAAAGTGATTTTGGTCATTATTTTTTGGTTAATAGAGCATTATTAGGTCAAAGCAAAAAAAAGCCAGGAAAGCCAATTTATAAAACAAAAAAAGGGACAAGAATTTCCTCCAATTTTAACCCAAATGATATTCCATCCGACTCTAAGGTTGGAAATTCGTTAAGAGAATACATAGCAAAAAACGATATTCAGGTTATTAAAATTAACCAAGGCATCGATAAAAGTGAGATTGCATTCGGTAACAAAAGTTTAAACTTCAATTTACCAGTAAAACCATATATTCCTATTAATATTTTCAAAATTTTTCTGAAAATTGGACTTTCAATAACTAATGAACAAGAATTGGGTGAATATTCAATTATGATGAAATTGTTAACCTCCAATTTACAGATTCCTAAAGAACAAGAATTCAGTGCTAAAGAGATTTGTATGTTTTCATTCTTAATACCAACACCTAAAGATATATTTCCACATCCGATTGTACACTTATTCAAAACTAAAAACATCAACTCCAAATATATTGCTAAGTTTTTAGTCCTCTTTTTTGGTAATGAAATGCACCAAATTCCCTTTTTGAGTAATGCAGAAATCAATAAAATTCAGAAGGAAAATGGTACGATAAAA
>CAZQTE010000218.1:0-9723 GCA_964595615.1 uncultured Saprospiraceae bacterium | reverse complement strand
CTTTTTCGCTTTCGTCCGTGCCACGGGAGAAGCGTCCGCGTTTTAACCAGTGTTGGCGGATGTCGTATTGAGAACTTTTTTGTTTTTCAAAAATGAAATCATCGGAAGTCAGCGTGCCGAGGTAATTCCATTTGAAGATTTCAATAAGATTTTCGGCTTCGGGAAATTCTGTTCCGTCCGCGAGGACATTGACTTTAAAATCGCGGAATATTTTATCAAAGGGTGAAAGGGTCAGTTTCCCTTCTTCGCCGTCGGTGATCTTGAGTTTTTGTGGGAGAACGGCCTCGAGTTTTTGGATTTGTTGATTGAATAGTTCTTCTCCGATTGCCGTGATTATCAGAGATTTTTGTGCGCGGAGGTTTTTGAGTTTTTCGTAGATGTTTCCGGAGTAGAACAGGACATTAGGAATGTCCTCTTTGCCGTCGAATGCGGTGAGTTTTCCGACTTGGCTGCGGAGATAGTCGGCGTCTTTGACTAAGAATTGTTTCCAGGCGTTTTTGGCGATGAGTTTGGCATCGAAGAGTCCGCGATTGCTTTGATAAGTAACCCAAACAGTGATTTCTTCCTTGCTGAGTTGAGGATTGTATTTTTTGATGCTGTCAGCTAAGGGGAGTAAGGTCGCGGGAGTACTCTTTTGCTTTGCTGTTTTAGCTTTGCTTTTCCGTTTACTTTTGCCGCTGTTTTCTCCTTTGGTGCGGTCGAGGGAGCTTTGGAGTTTGGCACTTGCCGTAGCTTTTAGTTTTTGTCCTGCTTTGAAATGTTCAAAACGGCGCACGGTGGGGGCTTCGATGCCGTACTGCACATCGGTCATGCTTCCACGCACTTCGATTATCGCTTTGCCAAAACGGTCGGTACTCGGATGTAGTGTTCCGAGTACCTTGGTTGGATTTTCTTTAAAGTATTTACTCTTTGATAGTCTTGTTTGCATAGTGTTTGTGCAGTTTTCTTTTATAGCGTTTCTTTACTCTTCCTTCTCCCCTACCCTCTTTTACAATTCTGTTTCAAGATTGGCTAAGGCTGTTTGGATGCTGGGGACTTCAGTGTGTTTTTCGGAGAGGATTTCTGTGATGACAAGTCGGCGGAGTCTTCCGAGATTATGCGCTCGCAGTTCACAGACTTTGGGGTGTGTTTCACAGAGCAATCCGTCGATTTCTTTTTTGAGTGCGTCTGAGAATAGTTTGCTGATTGTGTTTGTCTTCATCTTTGCTGTTTTGTTAGACTTTGTTAGACTTTTTGCCAGACGAGAATATCCGTTTGGATGTCTGTTTGCTTGAAGATGCCTTTGGGTAATCGATAGGCTTCGAGCAATTCGGCTTGTTTGCTGATGCGCTTTTTTACAGGACTTTCTTTTCCGTCTAAAAAAGAGGAAGGAATGATGTACACCATAAGTCCTCCTTTGGCTAAGACATCTAAGCCGCGCGTGATGAAGTATTCTTCGTAGCGGGTGGCTTTGGTGTTTTGTCTTTCTTTGGTGGAGTACTTACCTGTGAAATCTCCGTAGGGTGGATTGCCAATGACCAATTTGTAGGGATTGGTGAAAGTCTTGGCTTTGCCGCTGCGCTCGACGAACATTTCATTAAAGTAAGCGTGGCGGATATTGAAATTGGGGAAGTTCAGTTGGGCAATGCGCTGACTAACTTCATTGATTTCAAAAGCATCCACTTTCGTCGTTGGTGCGAAATAGTGCAAAAAGCGTCCAATGCCGCAACTCGGTTCTAAGACTGCACCTCCAGAATAGCCGTGTTTGTAAGCCAAACCAACCATTTTTTCGACGATTTGGATTGGGGTGAAGTATTCGGAGAGCAGTCCTTTGCCCTCTGCTCCGTATTTTGCCATACCACCATAACCCGTGAATTGGTTGATGTATGCTAATTCTTCCAAAGAGAAGTCCTCCCCTCTTTCGGTTTTATCCGTGAGAAATTGCTCAATCGTTTGATTGAGCTGAAATTGTGATTTACTCATATTTACTCGAAAAGGTATTTGCGATAGATGACGACGTAGGCAACGGTGATGAGGGCAATGCCTGCTATGATATTTGTTTTACTCATGTTGTTTTTGCCGCAAAGGTAAGGTGGTGTGAAAGCGTCATCTGGAGGTTTTGGGGAGTTTCAGGAGGTTTTGGGCGATAAGATTGGGTTTCAGTCGATAAAGTTGGATTAAACGAAATAGCCTGTAGTTCTGTACAATTTACAGACTACAGGCTATTGAGAATAGTTAAAAAGAAGTTCAACTCTATTTACTCATCTTATTTAAAATATCGCTAATACTTTTAGTACCGTCACTGGTACGTTTTTTAGGCTGGATAGGTTTCTGCGAGATACCCTCTGCTTCGTTTGCCTCTTTGGCTCGATAATTAGACAATCTTTCCATGAATTCTGGAAAGTAAATTTTATCAACAAACACCTTTTTGGCAAGCCCTCCTCTCTTTTCTATCGGAGTCGTCCTCTTTTTCGATTTGCCAGTTTTATTCTCTTCTATACGTTTTAAACGGGCAGCTTCTGTCTTTTCCAAGGCGTTTTTAATGTAATAGTGTTCGTAACCAACTAATTCTCCAAAAGAACAATAATCTTTCACTATTGTAAAGGCAAGAGTTCTGTTGACTCCATATTCTAATAAGTAGAGATAACCTGTCGCTTGAGTATCGGTAAGATTATATAGTATTTTCGTGCTAAACGATTTTTTTAAACCTACATTCAGTAAACGACGGTAAACTTTCTGCTGTTGCTCCGTAAATTGATGCTCTTGCCCTGATGCAAACAAGTTAGGTTGGCTTCCTCCTGAGTCATCTAACATTTTCAATTCAGGTATCATCTCCAAAAGAACTTTAGGACGCAAATAAACTGTAAAAACTATATCCTTTACGTTACGTCCCTTTTTACGTTTTTCGTAAGTAAACCAGTAAGGTGCTAAGTCGTTTTTTTCTAATTCCTGCTGAGTGACATCTAACACCCGTTTTTCAAAATCATAAAAACGTTTGTATTTATTATGTACTCCAAAAAATAACTTTAACTCTTCTACATCATAATCAAAAGTAATTTCATCTTCCCCAGAGTTTTTATTATGAAATCGCTGAAACAAATCCATAATACGAGCTGTAAAATTCGATTTATAGGGTCTTAAATCCCATAATAATTTGGTGTAAGGTAATCCTTGTTTATAAAGTAAAAAATCTGCGATATCAGCAGAGAAACGCGCTTTCAGTGTTCCCTGTACTACTCCCAAACTACTTAGCCAGTTAACTTTTACAAAATCTTTCTTTTTAGGCTCCTTGATAAGAATGGGATTCTTATTTAGATGGTCAAAAATATCACTTGTTAGTTTGTAAATGTCAGTCCATTTTTCTCCTGAGTTTGCATTTACAAAGTTTAGAAAATCTTTGGCATCAATTGTTATTTCTGCGTTTGGATTAACTTTGTCCATTAAAGCTGCCAAGACATAGATAAGTTGTCTAGCCCGGAGGTTGATAGTCTGTCCACCAAGTAAGATTTTATTCTGTTGAACTATTTGAGGGTCTTTCGTATCCATTGTGTAATTTATTAGTATTTATGCACAAATATAAACCTTTTTTGCTAAAAACGACATCGCTAATGATTCTATGTCGTTTTTAGTTTAAATTAGTTTTTTATCGTATTTCTGAGCCTCTTATTTTGCTCCTGATTTGTCGTCTTTTTTGATTAAATAATTACCCCTAATATGTCGTTTTTAGATTGTCTATTATGCTTATCTTTGATAGATAATTCAATAAAACGACAAATTAGGGGTAGAAATAGCTCCAGCATATTATCTTACACATATTAAAACGACAAATTAGGGGTGACTTAGATACACTAATAACCTTTTAAACCAGAATACACCAGAAAATTTAGCTATTTGCCCCTAATCTGTCGTGTTTTAGGGCACCATTCATTGCTTACCCCTAATTTGTCGTTTTAATGTGGTAAATGACCCCTAATTTGTCGTTACACTGCCCCTAATTTGTCGTGATTAAAAACTCTTTTACCCCTAATTTGTCGTCAAGTTACCCCTAATTAGTCGTTTTTAAACGTTACAACTATCTGATAATCAATCAGTTACTACCCCTATATTTATAGAATCATATAGAATTTAAATAACCTAATTATATATTTTTGCAGCTAAAAGAAAAAGACTTTAGACGTTTTTGAGCTAATTTGTATTCCAAAAGTTTAAAAGTGAAAGCTTTTATTCAATTCCATGTCGTTTTTACATAAATTATTTTCATTTTACTTTTTAAAAACGACGTATTAGTCGTTTTTGCCTTCTAAAATAAGTACGGTTACTCTACTTCTCAAAATCAAGTAGCGAGCTAATCTCTCTAATACGACATGAATCCATATTATAAGCCCTCTCCCCTCCCCTAATAAAAATCATGTCGCCCTTAATTCTTAAACATAATGATTTTATCACGCTTCAAAATAAAAACAGCCACCCCTAATTTGTCGTCATAACGTGTTTACCCATATACCCATTTAATCAAAAACATTTTTGGTTAAATACGTGAATACTTTTTTGACCATTTGGGTAAATATACTTATCTTTGAGAAAAATATAGAACAATATGATTATTTCAGTAACAAATTTGAAAGGCGGGGTTGGAAAATCTACTATGTCCAGAAACATAGCTGCTTATTTCGCTGCATTAGGTGAAAAAACTTGTATCATAGACACAGACATTGAACAGAGAGGAAGTAGCGATTGGTTTGACAGAAGAGATGAAGAAGCTGTAGCCATTCCTGTATTTCCTATGTCTTCAGTAAATGGGCTACCGAAAGATGTTAAAACTCATAAACAGGACGGTTATTCTTGCATAGTTATTGACGGAGTACCGCAATTGAGCCAGGTTGCGACTAAGATGCTATTAATAAGTGATTTACTTATTATTCCGATTACCCCAAGTATCGATGATTTAAAATCATTTGAAAAATTTTTAAGTAGGTATGAAGATGCAAAAGCTTTCAGAGATGAGATCCCTGCTTATTTACTTTTAAATATGTACAAAAGTAGAATCAATGAAGACCAAGAAGTAAATGAAGCACTAGCTCTCTTTGGTGAATTTGGTATCAAAACATTAGAAAGTAAAATAGGCGATAGAGTAGCTCATCGTACCTCAAGTAAATATGGTCTTACTGCCTATGAATGGGACGACCAAAAAGCGAAAAAAGAAATATTACAGCTTGGCGAAGAAATCGAATCTATCTTATTAACTCTAAACACGTAATAAAATGACTAAAAGAGCAAGAACTTCTATATCTGAGTTAGTAGCAAAAAAAAGTAGTAAGCCAGATTTAGATAAAATAAACGAAATAGCAGAAAAAATACATTCCGAAAAAAAGGAAACGAGAGCGAAAGAAAAGACTAAACCTAAAGCAGTTGCTACTAAAAAAGTCAGTTCGAGCTCACGTAAACGAAAAACTCCTCAAATAGAAGGTCGATCAAAACGTATTTCACTTAATGCGCCTTTGGGCTTATACTTGGATATACAAAGAGAATCGACTCTTCAAGGAGTCTCGATGATGCAATATATTTTAGATGTAGTAGCAGAAGATATTGAGCGAAATAAATAGGATTGGGTATTTACCCATTTGCTTTTTTGAGTAAAAGCGTAAATGCTCTAAATTATGTTTTGTCAAATAAGTAAATACTCTTATTTCCATTTGGGTATTTACTCAAATACCTAAATACGCATATCCTTTTACCCATTTACGTGAAATTCCAAATGGGTAAATTTACATAAGCGTAAATGCATAAGTTTCTTTAAATGTGACTGGGTATATGGGTAAATAATCATTTAACTAAATGACCAAAAGCGTAAATGCACATAGAAGAAGCTAAAAAAATTCCAATTGTTGTCATTTTGGCAAATTACGGTTATCGTCCTCTCCGGTCATATAAGGGAGGAGAGGAGCTTCTTTTCTTTTCACCACTAAGGAAAGAAAAAGAGCCAAGCTTTTTTGTCAACATCAAAAAAAATCTATGGAATGATTTCGGTCAGAGGGGAGGTAGTATTTTAGATTTTCTTATGCTTTATCATAAGACAGACTTAAAAGGAGCACTTAAGATACTTCAAGAATTTAATCTAAGCAATTTTAAGGCAGAAATTTCGATAAAAAAAGAGAAACACTACAACTTGACTGATGAGAAAAAAGAAACGCTTAAAATAGCCGAAAAACTATCATTTGGTGAAAAAGCAAAATCTCTTGTCAAGTACATTGTCAAAGAAAGACAAATATCCAGCGATATTGCTCAAAAATATCTTTCTGAAATTCACTTCACAAATGAAACAACGGGCAAAAAATATTTTGCCGTTGGGTTTGAGAACTCTGTCGGAGGCTATGAGCTTCGAAATCCTTTTTTCAAAGGGTCTATCGGGGGAAAGGCAATAAGTTTCGTTCAAGGGGCTGGATTGACGCGAGAGCTAATTATTTTTGAAGGCTTTATTAACTTTTTGAGCAGATTAACAAATGATAATTTGATAGCACCAGAAAGAGACTCATTAATTTTAAACTCCGCAGTTTACGGACAAGATGCACTGGATTTTATTCAAGAAAATAACTACAAAACTGTCTTTGGTTTTCTTGATAATGATGAAAAAGGAAGTGAATTAAATCATTTTTTTCAAGAAAACTTAAATCACAAATATAAAGATTGTAGATTTTTGTATGAAGGATTTAATGACCTAAATGAGTACATAACTCACTTAAAATCATAGAATTATGGTTGGTTAAATGAAGTTTTGACCAAATGGGTAAATACCCATTTAACCAAAAGTATGTGTGTTTCGTATGTATAAAAAATAGAGAAGAGTCCTACATACAATTTTAAATACATCGAATTCGATGTATTTAAAATTGTATAGGCAAACAAGTGTACTATGAAAAAAACAATAAATGTAAACGGAGCAGAAATTCGCCTTTTAGAACAAGATGCATCAGAGTTTCTTTCATTAACTGATATAGCTAAAAATTTCTCAGACCGTCAAGAAATTCTAATTCAAAACTGGATGCGGAATAGGAATACTATTGAATATCTTGGAGCATGGGAGCAGCTAAATAATCCTGATTTTAAATACATCGAATTCGATGTATTAAGAAATCAAGCAGGTTTAAATACTTTTGTATTAACCTCGAAAAGATGGATTGAAACTACTAATGCTATAGGGATTCGCTCAAAGAGAGGAAGGGGAGGAGGAACTTTTGCTCACCGTGATATAGCTTTAGAATTTTGTTCTTTCATTAGTCCAGTCTTCAGATTGTATATCGTTACCGAGTTTAAAAGACTAAAAGAAGAAGAAGCGGAAAGGAATAATTACGCTTTAGAGTGGACTGTAAGAAGAGAGCTAAGTAAAATAAATTACCATATTCATAAGGATGCAGTTGAGTCTTTAATTCCTAAAAAAGTAGATAATTTAGGGAAAAGGTTTATGTTTTCTGATGAGGCAGACTTGCTCAATGTTGCATTGTTTGGTATGACTGCTGCTGTTTGGAGAGAAGCAAATCCAGACAAAAAGGGTAATATTCGAGAGTATGCAACATTAGAACAATTGACAGTTTTATCCAATTTAGAAAATTTGAATAGCGAATATATCAAGGCTGGATTTGAACAAGATGAGCGTATTCATTTGCTTAATCAACGCGCGATAGAGCAAATGAGCATACTCTTAAAGTACAACTTGACAAAAGGTTTGAAAGAGGCCGAGGAAAAAATAAAGCGTTTGAAATAAGAATTATCTTACCTCAAAACCACCCTAACCCGATACCCCGGATACAAAAAAGCAATAAACCGCAAAGCCAATTTCTCGGACAAAGACCAAGACTTTTTCCACTTTTCGTACTCCTCAGCAAAGGCATCATCCTGTTTACGAAGCACATTCATAGTCGCTTCGTATTCGTGTTGAGAGGCATTGGTAATACGTCTAACCATAGATTTTCTCACCATGCCGCAGTGAACGGGAACCTCAATCACAGGTAAATCTATCGTATTATTTTGCGTCATCTTGTTTGTTTTAGAGAAAAATTAAACCTACTAAAGCACCAATTCCAATCCCTGCTGAACCGATGATAATCTTTTCTAACTTACTTTTCCGATTAGATTTCTTCATCGTTAGAGTAGTTGAAAGGAGTCGCTGATTGCTATTTTTGAGTAAGTTTTCAGAGACATTCAAAGTCTGTTGCAAATCCTTTTGCAATTTACGCCACTCCCTTTCCATTTTACTCATGCGTAATTCTGTCTCCCAATTATTGACAAAAAGCAAAGTAAAAAAGCTATCTCGTTCAATCAAACTGGCTTCGTAGCGTTTTAAAACCAAGTCTGCCAAAGCCACCGTATTTTGCTGCAAATAAGTCTCATGCAAATCTCGATAAAACCGGTAACGCGGCGCGTTCATCACAAAAACACTATCGGTTTGTATCTCTAAATTCGCACCTTGTAAAAAGAGTAGGGGAGGGGCAAAGGATTCCGAGAAATCAACTTTGACCGTATCTGCCTGCCCAAACATAGTCCAAGTACATAAAATACAGACTATCAAAACTTTCCATTTTTTCATTTTTCAAATTTTCGGGCGCGTTCTATAAGACGCTGGTGAATTTCTTGTTCTTTTTGTAAAGCAACTTGTAATTCTTTTAACTCTTGATGATTGCGTACTTGCTGTTTTTGCTGCGCAATTTCAAGCAATCTGCGCTCCTTCCTCAAAATAGCCAACTCGATTTGATTGGCTTGAAAAATCTCGCCGTATCGCTCCACATCCTGCTTTAGTTGCGATAATGTATCACTCACCAAGGTCATATCATCTTGCAAATATTCCAAAGAGTCTCGAACAAACTGACTTTCGCCACTATTGCCAAAGACACTAAATAGTATTTGTCCTCCGACCAGGAGTATTAAAATCAACTGCAAAATTTCCGTTCTATTCTTCTTCATCGCTAACTGGGCTTATTTGTTGTAAATAAGAGGCGATAACTGCTCGTAATTGCGTCGCATCTTGTAAGGGAACACTGACATCAGCCAAGTTTTCTGCTCTGACTTGCCAAGTAATTTCTGCTGCTTTTTGCAAAGAAACCTCAACTGCTGCCTGTCCAGTTTGATTAAAAATTCGATAACGAATTGGATGTTTAACAGTCGGCAATAATGGAATTAACTCCCAATCATTATTAAAACTCAAGGCGGGCAGATGTACGTTTTGAGCTAATACTGCTTGCGTAATGTCTTCCACTTGTGTGTCTATATCCTCTGCTTCTTCTTTCTCCACTACCGGTTTCGCCTCTTTTTCCTCTACTTTTTCTGTGGTGACTTCTTCCTCTATTTCTCTTTGAGCTTCTTTCTTTTTAGCTTCTGCCAGCTGTTTTTTCTTTTTCAACTTAAATCGAAAATAGAGAAACAATAGTGTACCTAAAAGGGCGACCAGTATCGGTATCCAAACTTTAGAAGGTATTTGTAATTCAGCCGTTGGTGCTTTTATTTTGAGTGTTTTCATAGTTGAATGATAAAATTTATTTGAGTTAGAAGTCAAAAAGAGTAATTGAGAGAAATATCAAATGACGCTATCAAAAGTCTTTTCAAAAACGGTATAATCCTGAATGATTTTTGAGCGAGAATAGACTGCTGCTTCCGCTTCTGCCCACTTTTTATACAAAGCTTCAGGATTAGGAAAACGCCGTCGAGCAAACCACTTTGGACTATCCGGTTTTTCGGGTGTCTTAAACAAAATGT
>CAZQTE010000217.1:0-9746 GCA_964595615.1 uncultured Saprospiraceae bacterium | reverse complement strand
CATGTTTTTGAAGTATGTTAAAAAGTTTTAATATTTTAATAGGATAGAGAGAAGAAATACTTTAAATTTGCAAAAATTATAATATTTAAGTTTCGATAAAATCAGATAGTTAGAAAAATAATTCAACAAACACGAATCGAAACATTTTCTCTTCCAATACCGATTAAAAGTTAAGACATCTTTGGAAAAGACTTTAGATTTTAAGTATTAGATA
Organism: uncultured Saprospiraceae bacterium; assembly: GCA_964595615.1. Lineage (GTDB taxonomy): Bacteria > Bacteroidota > Bacteroidia > Chitinophagales > Saprospiraceae > JAHDCG01. The sequence goes on along the minus strand of CAZQTE010000217.1, from coordinate 9,532 downwards.
TTAGACAACTCTTTTAACCTGTTTAACACCTAATACCTAAGGTTTACCATCTCTTCCTGCCATGAATCTATTTCCAAAATCAAACGAAGAAGAATATGTCTCATGTTTACTGCCCCACTTTTAGTAGCACTCTTCTTTGCAAAGACTCTTTGATGTCTTTGAACTATGACAAATTGTAATCCATGAAAAATAAAACAAACATTACGAGAAGCGGCCGTCTTCGGCGCAATATCTTTTTCCCCCTATTGTGTGTTTTAGTTTTAGCCAATGCTTTGACTGCACGCACGACATCTACCTATTTTTTTGAGTTTAATACTTTTGAGAACAATTTGACGACAGCCTCTGATGCTGTGAACGAACTGAACCTGCGTGCGGACATTAAAACTTCGGACGTAGAGGTCATTTCAAAAACCGCCTATGCAACACTGCATAAAACGAATACGAAAGAAGCAGCTTCGGCTGTTTCTTCTCGTATTTTGATGCCTCCCACTATTGATTATGATTTTTCCTGCTCTTGTCGCGAAAGTCCCGATGGAACTGACGGTAATGCCACAACTATTGATAACGGTCAATTGGTTGACTTCGTAGAAGTTACTTCAATGACTGGCGAAAACTGGACAGTAGTCTCTGCTGACGGATTCTTTGACATTAGCAGTCTCCCGCCCCCTTCTTCCCCTACTATAATAGCACCCGGCACACCTTTAGATGAAACTGGAGGGTCGGGTGTTTATCAACTTATGGGCATTCACATTGAAGCTGTGGGTTATACTTTAACCGTCACAAACGGAACAGATATATTATCGATTGGTGCTGCTGCTGGAGAGTGCACGTATCCTAATCCTGAATTTTTAGATTTGAATGCTGGCTATTGTTTGTCTTCTCCTGCTTTTACTTTGAGTGTAGATAATGGCGGTTTAGCAGGTGTAGGAGAATTTACTATTTTAAATGATGACGGTTCTACTAATACTGCAAACGCGGTGATGTTTGACCCCGCAGCATTGGGAATAGGAAGCTATATCGTACGCTACTCTTTTGCAGAAACAGATGGCTGTACTCAAGCTATCGAACAGTCTGTCGATGTGACTGGCGAAGTTGGTGCAATGTCTTGTAATGATAATTTACAGATTTCTTTACAAGATAATTGTGAATTGGAGTTAACTGCGGATATGCTTCTAGAAGGTGACTTCGACAGTTATAATGTCTTTACTATTGAAATCTATGACGGTCCTTTATTGATTGATAATCCTATTACGGATGCTTATTCTAATGAAGAATTGACTTTTAAAGTCATCAATACTTGTGCTAATAATTATTGTGACGGAACGATTGTCGTTGAAGATAAATTAGCTCCAGTTATTGATTGTCCTGCTGCAGTGACGACTATTGCATGTACGACAAATGCGAATACAATTCCTGCACCAACGGCAATGGATAATTGTGACGGTGTCATTACTCCTGCTTTGGTAGGAACAAATACAGAAGATTTAGGCTGTGAAGATGCTGGAGGATTAATCAGTCGGATTACACGCACTTATACTGCAATCGATAGCAATGGAAATCAAACACAAGACAACTGTGTACAAATAATTGAGGTGGAACGTGCAGATTTAATCGATGTAACTTTTCCTTCTGATGCAGTTTTTAATTGTGGTACAAATCCAAATACATCGCCTGCTAATACAGGTCGTCCTATGCTAAATGGCGTCGAGATTATAAATAATAACGTTTGTAATTTTTATAGTTTCTACACAGATAATACAGTTGAAACCTGTGGGAACAGCTACAAAATTGTACGTTCTTGGACGATTTTAGACTGGTGTAATAATTCTTCTACACCAACAAATACTATTCTTGCGGAGCAAATTATCAAAATACAAGATATTACACCTCCTGCAATTACTTGTCCTGCTAATTTTGAAGTCAGTACGAATACAGATAATTGTACCGCAGACTTCAGTTTATCAGCAGCAACTATAAGTGATAATTGTGGAACTTTTACTTCTCAAATTTTCTCACCGACGGGTCCTGTAACAGCTGGTCAAGTGAGTGGATTTAACATCGGTACGCACTTGTTCATATTCAGTGCGACGGACGAATGTGGTAATTATGCAGATTGTCCTACATCTGTAACGGTTGTTGACGTAGAAAATCCAATCATGGTCTGTGATGAAATTACTCAGGTCACTCTAAATCCAGAAGGTACGGCAGAAATCGAGGCAGAGACTTTTGATGACGGTTCTTACGATGCCTGTACACCTATCACGTTGTTAGTGCGTCGAGTTGATGAAGCTGGGGTTTTCACACCAACAGTAGATTTAATTTGTACAGATGCAGCAGCGCCTGTTTTGGTGGAACTACAAGGAACAGATGCCTACGGAAATTCTAATGTTTGTGAGGTTCAAGTTTTGATTGAAGATAATAGTGCGCCTACCATCTCTTGTGGACAAAACGATATTACGATTGATTGTACGCAAAACTTTGAAGACTTTTTCACCGTTCCAACGATTAGTGAAGCCTGTGGAGTTTTTCCAACAAGTCAAGTTACGGACGAGGTGATTAATAGCTGTGGTAATGGTGTAGCAACAAGAACGTATTCAATTACAGATTCAAATGGAAATACTTCGACTTGTACACAGACAATTACAATCGAAAACAATAATGTATTAACTCTAGCAGATATTCAATTTCCGGAGGATTTTGGTTCTGCCATCTGTGGAACGACGATTGAAAGTTTAGCTCCAGATAGTTTACCTATTGGTTCTCAAAGACCGATAGTCAATGAAATCGCTTGTTCAGAAGTAAATATTTCTTTGAGTGAAGAAGTATTTGAAACAGACGGCTCTTGTTTGACAATAGAGAGAACTTGGACAGTTGTTAACTGGTGTAATTACGACCCAGCAAATCCAGCAGCGGGTGGAATTTTTTCTGATACACAATTAATCACAGTAACAGATGACGAGGCTCCATTTATGGTATGTCCTCCTAATCCATTCGTAAAAATTATCAATCCAAGTTGTGATACTACAATTTTCGTTTTTGGTCCTGATACTCTCATGGATAATTGTAGTCAAAATATTCACCTTTCATCAACACTACAAAGAACACCAACAGACGACCCAGCAAATGTTTTGATGTCTAGTCCTAGTTTGGGTGTTTATGACGATTTGTTACCAGGTTTATATGAAGTGAATTTATTCGCGGATGACGGTTGTGGAAATGTTGCTGTCTGTGATTACATTTTAGCTGTACAAGATAATAAAGTTCCTACTCCTTATTGCTTTGATACTCTAGTCATAGGGATTATGGATAATGGAATGATTGATTTTAATGCACGCTGTTTCGATGCTGGTAGTTTTGATAATTGTACAGCACCAGAAGATTTACTTTTCTCGCACTCTGTCAATCCATTCGACTCTATCCGTACTTTCACTTGTGATGATATTGGTTTCATTCCAATTGAAATGCACGTAACGGACGAAGGGTTTAATACCGATAAATGTGCAGTGACTTTAAAATTACAAGACCTTTCTAATTTCTGTGATAACGAACGAAGTATCAGTGGATATATGCGCACGGAAATTCAAGAAAATGTAGCAGATGTTATGGTTTCTGTTAATGGAGAAGAAGCTATGGCTAGTTCTGATGAAGAGGGTTTTTACTCTGTAGATGTAGCTAATGGTGGAGATTATACTTTGTTGCCAGAGAAAGATATTAATCCGAAAAATGGTATTACAACGGTTGATGTGGTTTTAATTAGACAACACGTTTTAGGTTTACAACCTTTAAATAGTCCTTACAAAATGATTGCAGCAGATGTCAATAATACAGGAAGTGTAACGACTTCGGATGTAGTGGCTTTGCGTCGTTTGATTTTAGGTTTGGATGATGACTTTTTGAATAATACATCTTGGCGTTTTGTGGATGCAGGATTTGAATTTCCTAATCCTCAAAATCCTTTTGAGTCTGGCTTCCCTGAATTCATTAATATTAATGACCTAGACGAAAATGTAGAAAATGCAAATTTCGTTGCTGTGAAGATTGGTGATATAAACAACACAGTTAATGGCTTGAATTTCACAGGAGATGAAAGTGATGAACGTAGTGGGAATGATTTAATTTTTGAGGTCAAAGATGAAACGATACTTGCGGGTGATACAAAGACTTTATGGTTTGAGAATGCGCAAATTGCTGATTTAGTAGGCTTACAAGCTACCATCTCTTTTGATGCGACTACTTTAAGCTTAAATGAAATTATTACAGATACAGGCTTACAAAATACTAATTTTTCTACGCAACAAACAGAAGCAGGAATGATTGCTATGAGTTGGGAAAATGCGGCTTTAAGTGCAGAAAACATTCGTTTTGGTTTGAGTTTCACGGCTCATAAAACGACAAACTGGTCGGAAGCGATTTCCTTCACTAATGAAGTTTTACAAACTGAAATTTATCGTCAAACAGCTTCTACTCTTACTTATGCAGATGCAGTCTTGAATTTTTCAGACCAATATGACAATGGCTTTGTATTGATGCAAAATACACCAAATCCATTTTCATCAGAAACAAGTATCTCATTTGTCCTCCCAAAGGAAGGAAATGCTCGTTTGAGTATTTTTGACTCTGCAGGAAAAATGATTTTTGTGGAAGAGAATAAATATTCCGCTGGTTTAAATAAAATAAGCATTACCCGTGCAGACTTAGGTCTAAACTCTGGCTTATTATTTTATCGCTTAGAGTCGGACAATTTTACAGCTGTCAAGAGAATGATTGTACGCTAAATCATATCCTGAGATTTCCGTTTCGATTATCTTCATAAATGAGATTTCGAAATACAAAAAGCCCTTTCAAATTAACTTTTGAAAGGGCTTTTACTTATTCTGAGCTTCGCAGCTAATACTGTTATTAGGATTAAGTTATAACAGTTTGGGTAGGCTACTTTTGCTTTGCCTAAAGAAAAAAGAGACAAGCAAGTGTTATAAAATTATTCTTTTACTTAGGACAAAAAAAAGCCACACACTTTAAAAAAAGGTGTGCGGCAAAAAGGCTAATCACTTAATCCGAAATCTTTATTTCTGAAGTAGAAATTTTCTTGTTAGTGTAGACTTATCGGTTTGTAAACTTATAAGGTAAAAACCGTCTGGTAAATCACTCAAATCAACCGAACCACTCAACATATTACCATTAACCAAAGCATTTTGGCTTAAATCTGATACAAATTTACCGTATAAATTGTGAACGCGCAAAGAATATGCTGATTTTTTTTCAATTTTTTTATTTAGGGTATATTCAAAATTCAAAATTCCCCCCGTCGGATTAGGGAAAACATTGACTATTTCAATGAAATCTGGCTTTATAATCGCTGTGGTTTCATTGTTGGCACTAAAGGTTGGTGCACGAAAAGTAAAGTCTCCTGTACCATTTGGAATGCGAGCCATCGCAACATTTGTTTCCTGCTGTCCAAAACCAATACTATCTAAGTAGCCACCGTTTGGGTCGCTTAAAATAATACGTTCCCCTTCTGCTTGCAAACGAAAATCAGCATGATAGCCTTCATCCTCTAAATCTTTATCAGCCCAAATGATAACATAACCATTAGCTTCGATAAAGCTGCCTGCTGGAAATACAAATTTATCGGTAATTGTATAATTATCACTAACCATGTAGCCTGCTAAATTAACAGTTTCATTTCCTTTATTATGCAATTCTATCCAATCAGGATAACCGCCTTCGGCATCAGGAATTCCTCCGCCAATACTATCGTTGCTCGCAACAAATTCATTAATCACAATATCAGCTTGTGCCTGCATGAAAAGTGCAAAAGCTAAAAATTTTAAAGTAAAAAGTATTCTCATGAGAGTTAATTTTATTTGAGTGTTTTATATTAGACTATGATGGAAAATTGATAAAGGGGCAAAGATAAGAGGGAATTATTTTTAATTGGAAAAAAAGTGAGTCACATGCCGCTTGGCTGTCAAAATATTTTAATTATTATCAGAATCAGGCAAGGTAATCAAGACCTGTTCGATACGCCTCTTTCCTACTTTGACTGCTTTAAATCTAAAGTCATCATGAAAATATTCGGCGCCTTTTTTTGGAATAAAACCCGACATTTCTAATATCAAGCCTGCGACAGAGTCTGACTCTCCTCTCACTTCATCGAATATTGCAATTTCTACACCGATGATTCTGCAAGCATCATTTATCAAAGTTTTTCCTTCAAATTGATAATTAAAATCATCTATCTGTTTGTATTCTACCTCCTCTCTATCATCAAATTCATCTTTGATTTCGCCAATGACCTCTTCCATAATATCCTCCAAAGTCACTATCCCAGAACTCCCTCCATACTCATCAACGACGACTGCCAAATGCATGCGTTCTTCCTGAAATTCCTTAAGTAAAGCATCAATTTTTTTACTTTCAGGAACATATAAAACGTTCGTGCGAATAAGTTCTTGCCAAGCATAATCTTTTGCCTCTCTTAGATGTCCTAAAAGGTCTTTGACGTATAAAATTCCCGTAACGTGGTCAAAATCTTCGTTATAAACGGGAATACGAGAAAAACCCGACTCGCGTGCCGTCGTCAACAATTCATCATAACTAATTGTCGCATCGACTGCTGTGACGTCTACCCGAGAGCGCATGATTTGCTTTACAGCAACGTCTCCAAATTTTACGATACTTTTTAAAATATCAATTTCCTGCTCCGTATCATCTTCATGTCCTACCGAAAGATTAATTGCCTCATCTATGTCCTCACGCAGACTGCTGGAAGACGCTTGATTATCTAATCGACTCTCTATAAAGTTTGTTCCCTTAACTAATAAACGACTCATCGGATGTAATGCACGCATCAAAAACCACAATACACCTGACATTTGCTTTGCCAATTGTATCTTATTGATTTTTGCGTAAATCTTAGGTGCTACTTCTCCAAACAAAACTAATAAAAAGGTCACTGTCACCGTCGTAATTCCAAACTCAAATATGCGTGAGATATAGTGCTCACTTCCTTGAAAATAAGTGACATTATCTGTAAATTTTCCCGACCAATTTGCAAATGTTTCCTCAGTAACAAGTCCATTAATAATAAAAGCGGAGACAACAACAATGGCAATATTGATAAAATTATTACTGATAAGAATGGTCGCTAATAGTCCGCGCGGTTTTTCCTTTAGTTCTAATATCCGTTTGGCAGACTTTGTATTTTCTTCGCGTAACAAAGCAAAGTCATTGTGTGTCAATGAGAAAAAAGCGACCTCAGAACCAGAAATCATCGCCGAAGCATACAATAAAAGCAAAATAAGTAGAAACGCACCGAAGAGTCCGGGCGAAAATGCTACAGCTAGTAGCTGAGAGTAGTCTAAAAATGAGGGAATAAAATGATAATGTTCGGTTTCCAATGTTTTTTGATTGGTGAAAAGAACGGTGAGTACATTTAGTGCAATGTACTCACCGATTTTTTTATTTGTTAGAATGGCAAATCACCGCCTTCTTCTGCTGCGGGTGCCGCAGGAGCAGTTGCTGGCGCAGCAGGTGGTGCTGTTGATGCAGTCGCCGCACTATTGTGATTATTTGAGCTTACTGGTTCTTCCGTTGGAAAGCCGCCAGGTCCACCACTACCACCGCCAGGGCTGGACATAATACGCGCAGTGTTGGCAACTATTTCCGTTGACCACCTATCCATATTATTATTGTTAGGGTCTTGCCACTTACGTGTAGAAATTTTACCTTCTACATAGACCAATTGCCCTTTTTTAAAATATTTTTCCATGACCTCTGCCAAACCTCTCCATGCCACGACATTGTGCCATTCTGTTTTTTCGATTGGTTGTCCGTTTGAGTCTTTGTATTTTTCAGTTGTTGCCAAAGCAATTTTCGCTACGACAGCACCGCTTTCCAAGCGACGAACTTCGGGGTCTCTCCCCATTCTACCTATGAGTGTTACACTGTTTACCATAATTGATGGATTTAAAAAAATGAAAAATGTAGTTTCTCACCCTTCAAAATAAGGATTAGACATATTACATGTGAACTGGTTTGTTTGGTGTTCGTTCAAGTGAGCCAAAAATGTCGTTGGGGACTTGGGAACAAATAAACTACGCATTTGATAGAATAGTTTCTTTATAATTAAATCCCTTATTTGAGGGGTTATTATTTTAGAATGTTTTTTCTAAAATAATTCTAAAGTTAAAGATTTATCCGATAAATACAAATCAATTGTACGCGGAAAAGCTAACCCCACTAAGTCAGCTCTTGAAATAGCCAGAAAACCGGCTTTCTCGTAATCTTTTTTGAAGTCCGAAACTTGAATTTCCCAAAACTGAATACTAATTTTTTGATGTGTCAAAACACGTTTGTATGGTTTCGACACGCGTAAGACCGAATAGTCACTTTCATTGATAAATTGATGCCATATTTCACTACCTTCGATGTGATTGCGGTCTGTGATGGTTTGGGCTGCTTCTATCAATGGAAATTCATACAATCCTTGCCATATATCTCCTGCTTCTCGCTTTTTTACTAAGACCTTGTCTCCTGCATTAATGACCAAATAATAGAAAAAACGATTGCGCTTTACCAGTTTCTTAGATTTAACAGGTAAACTATCTATCTTGTTTTCTTGAAATGCCACACAATTTTTAGACAATAAACAGCTTTCACAATTTGGGCTTTTAGGCTTACAATGTGTCGCTCCAAAGTCCATAATCGCCTGATTATAAATTCCTGGTTCTTTTACATCTAAACACTCTTGCGCCAGCTTCGCAAATTCTTTTTTCCCCTCTGTACTATCTATCGGAGTCGCTATTCCAAAGGTACGCGACAACACGCGGTAGACATTTCCATCGACAACTGCATTGGGCAAATTATACGCAAATGAAGCAATCGCAGCGGCAGTATAAGGACCAACGCCTTTCAATTTTAAAATTTCCTCATAGCTATCAGGAAATTTTCCTTCTAAATTATAAGCGATATTTTTTGCTGTCGCGTGTAAATTTCGGGCGCGAGAATAGTAGCCCAAACCTTCCCACATTTTCATTACTTCATCTTCTGGTGCGTCTGCTAAATCTTTTACTGTGGGATAGTTTTCCTTAAATTTTTCAAAATATGGTAAGCCTTGCTCTACGCGCGTTTGCTGTAGAATTATCTCTGAAAGCCAAATATAATAAGGATTTTTTTCGCCTTTCCACGGTAGCGGACGGTCGTTAGCAGCATGCCATTTGAGTAGATTTTTGCGAAAGTGTGTAGGTTTCATTTTTTTTATAGACGTTAGATATTAGACCTTAGACGTTAGACTTTCATGGCATATAAGTATGGTGATACGACAAAGCCTCTTCATTTATCATCAAGACAAATAAAGAGGCTTCTTGTTTATCATTTTACGAATGACTTTTTACGAATTTGGCAAAAACTTAGAGTTGTAACCGTAAACGTATAAAATCAAAGCAACAATCATTGCGATTACGATGAATGCAACCATTAGCTTGTAGCCTTTCGTTCCTGCATCTTTTACTCCGTCAGACATATTATTATT
>CAZQTE010000216.1:0-9782 GCA_964595615.1 uncultured Saprospiraceae bacterium | reverse complement strand
CAAGCGGAAAATTGTCCTGTTCTAATATTGTAAATAATTGTGTCCGAGTACTTATGGACGAAGATTTAATTCAGGAACGGAGTGGAAAAGATACTGAATTATTTGTGAGAGATTTTGTTCATAGCCTAGGTGCTTACGCTACTTTTATATCTGTTTTTTACTTTGGTCAGAACTATCAAATGACAAACTTATTTTTTTATTCTCTGATTCGTACACTGAAATATTATACTGAAATGAATATAATAAAGCAATTTTAAGTGGATTTTTAGTAGTTTTTTGCTATGATATTTTATTTTTATAGTCTGTCTGTCACCCAAAAAACAGGAAAAATCTTACCCTAAATCGACTCTTTTTGATTTTTTTTTCTAAAAAAAACAACCAAAAGTCAAAAAATCAACGAAAGTTGTAAGTTATTGATAAACAATAAGTTAATAAAAGTAATTTATTGTATTTTTTAAATATACATATGTTGTGGCGAGATGAAATTTAATTTCATTTAAAATTTTGATAATCAATTATTTATAGTGTTTTATGTTAAGGCAGAAATACTAAAAATTAAGCTCAAAGAGTGTAATTAAAAGTATTATTTAAAATGGCGTATCTGCTGTCTATTTTAATCAACAAATGTATTTCTATTTTGTATTCTCATTCTAAATTTAGATATTTACGATACCTAAGTGTAATACTTACACATTCTAAGTTGACTTAGACTAATTTTTACACATATAAAATTTATTAAATTTGGTTGGCTTTCTAATAGTTCACATGAACTAAATAGTATCGCTTTGTCAAGTTTGTAAAGTTTATTACAGAAGAGAAAATTCCTATTTACTTTAAAGCATAACGAAACGTTTTATTACATTAAAATTATCAACATGGGACAAAATTTTTTTTTACATTATTCTTTTAAACAAAGTCTTCAGCGGGGTTCGCTTCTGTTGATGTTACTCGCACTTTCAGTGTGTAGTTTCGCACAGATTTCAGGAGTTGTATTAGACGAAGAAACTAATGAAGCATTGATTGGTGCTTCTATTCTTGTAAAAAGTACCTCTACTGGTACAGTAACTGATATCGACGGTAAATTTAGCGTAAATGCTAAAGAAGGCGATGTTTTAGTTATCTCTTACACCGGTTACGCAGATCAAGACGTAACTGTTGGTGCTGAGAAAATGATTACAGTTAATATGTCACAAGGTGTTGCTTTGGACGAAGTAGTTGTTACTGGTTATGCTTCTCAGACAAGAGGAGATATTACAGGTTCTGTTGCTTCTGTGGACATGTTAGAAGCTGTAAAAACACCTGTAGTTAACGCTGCCGAAGCATTACAAGGTCGTGTGACTGGTGTAACTGTTGTAACAAGTGGTCGCCCTGGTGACGCTCCAAAAATTAACGTTCGTGGATTTGGTACAAGTAATAATACCAACCCATTGTACATCATTGACGGATTGCAAACAGATGACCCGAATGCATTGAATAACATTAGTGTAGATGACATCTCTCAGATGAACGTATTGAAAGATGCAGCAGCAGCTATCTATGGTGCACGTGCATCAAACGGTGTTGTTATCATCACGACTAAAGGCGGTGGATACAATATGAAAGCGCCACAAGTATCTGTTAACGCATACACTGGTTACTCTGAAATTGCTAATGCTCCTGAGTTATTAAATGCTCAACAGCACGCAGATATGATTTGGCAAAGTCAAAGAAATGACGGTATCGCAACAGAGCACCCTCAGTACGGTAGTGGTGATTCTCCTGTAGTTCCTTCTTCTATCCAAGGTTATAGACGTGTTGTTTCTTACGACCCGATTACTTTCTCTGAGGCAGGTGATGCTAATGGTTTCGAGGCGCCAGTTACGCCAGGCGGTACAGATTGGATTGACGCAATTACTCAGCGTGCACCGACATCTAATGTTTCTTTCTCCATTGCTAATGGTGAAGAAAGAGGAAAATACTACTTGTCTGCTGCTTACTTTAAGAGAGACGGTATATTGAATGAAACTGGTTTTGAAAGAGCAAATACGAAATTGAATGCAGAATATAAGTTTGCAGACCGAGTAACTGTTGGTCAACACATGAATATTTCTTTTTCTAACACACGTTTAGGTGTAGATGAAGCCATTGAAAACGCGCTTCGTATGACTCCATTATTGCCAGTATTTGACAAAGACGAAAACTATACAGGTGTGGCAGGTCCAGGATTGAGTAATACAAGAAATCCTGCAGCTCAATTATGGAGAAGCAGAAATGACTTCAACAAGCGTTTTTCTGCTTTTGGTGATGTTTACATGTCTATTGAACTATTCGAAGGATTGAGTGCTAAGACGACTCTTGCGGGTGGTTTTAATACTTTCAATACAAGAGCATTTACTTCTTTAGACCCTGAGCACGGAGAGCCAATCTCTACTAACTCATTGACAGAAGTAAATCAAACAGCGAACAACTGGAGTTGGACAAACACTTTGAACTACCAAAAAACTTTTGGTGACCACTATATTAATGCAGTAGCAGGTGTAGAGGCATTGAGAGAAAATGGTAGAGGTTTGAGTGTGACGCGAGCAGGTTACTTATTTGAAGACCCAGATTTTTACTTATTGAGCAACGGTTCAGCAGCACCTAACGTAAACAATGCGTTTGCTGGTGCAACAAGTTTATACTCTATCTTCGGTTCTGCTAATTACTCTTTCGCAGATAAGTACTTCTTCACAGGTACTTTACGTCGTGATGAGTCTTCTCGTTTCTTAGGAGACAACAAAAGCAGTGTCTTCCCTTCATTCAGTGCAGGATGGGACATCAGCAAGGAAGGGTTCTTCCCTCAAGGTTCTATTTTGAATCGTCTTAAATTGAAAGGATCTTGGGGTCAGTTGGGTAACCAAACATTACCAGCAGCTAATCCGACAGTCAATATTTCTAACTTGAATGAGTCTTTAGCTAACTACTCTTTTGATGGTAGTAGTATTGCTACGGGTGCTTTGTTGAGTCAAGTAGGTAATCCTAACTTGAAATGGGAAACTTCTGTAACAACTAACTTCGGTATCGACTTAGGTCTATGGAATAACAAATTATTGTTAAGTGCTGAATACTTCAACATCTTGACAAAAGATTTGATTACAAGAGACTTTAGCTCTATTAGTACAACTGCAATTGATGCAGGTGCACCTTTAGTAAACTTGGGTGATATCAAAAATACTGGTATTGATTTAGAATTGAGCTTCGCAGATAGAACAAGCGGTGGATTTGGTTACGATGTAGGAGTAAACCTCTCTAAGTACACAAACGAAGTTGTTAGTTTGATTAACGATGCGCCTGTAACAGGTAGAACTGATATCCGTAATGGTGCCGTAACAAGAACAGAAGTTGGTCAGCCAATGTCTTACTTCTTTGGAAGAGAAGTAACTGGTTTGGATGAAAACGGTCGTTTCATGTATGCTGATATCGACGGTAACGGCGAAATCAATGATGATGATAGAACTATCATTGGTTCTCCTCACCCAGATTTTACTTATGGTATCAACATGAAGTTTGATTACAAAGGTATCGATGCAACATTCTTCTTCACTGGTTCACAAGGAAATGACATCTATAACTACAACAAAGTATTTACTGAGTTCGGTTTATTCTTTAATGGTAACAGAAGTGCGAATGTATTAAATGCATGGACACCAGACAATACCAATACAACTGTACCAGCATTGACGACTTCTTACCCATTAGAAGAAGCATCTGCTAACTCTTACTTTGTAGAAGACGGTTCTTACTTCCGTTTGAGAAGTTTACAGTTAGGATATACTTTGCCAGCTACAGTTGTAGAAAAAGTAAAAATGTCTTCTGTAAGAGTTTATGTTCAAATGTCTAATGTATTTACATTGACTAAGTACACAGGATTTGATCCAGAAATCATTTCTTACGATAACTTAAGTTTAGGTATTGATAGCCGTATCTTCCCAATCTCTCAAGGATTGACTTTCGGTACAAATATTAATTTCTAATCAAAAAAATCTTCTCATTCTCCGTCAAATTGTGTGACAGGAAAAAATTAAAATCAAATAATTATTTAGATTTTTATGTCACTTTCATACGATTTTACGGAGAATCAATATTCATAACAAGACTTCGGAAAGACAAATTGACTGTTTTGACAATTTATTTACTGACAAGTCTAAGAATAGGTACACATTAAACTTGTAAAATTCTTATTTTGCGAACTTAATGATAACCAAAATAATAATGTTCCATGATTAGTTCTGTGATAGAGAAAAAGTAAAGAGGTAAAATGAAAATATCTGTTTAGCTTTTATTTTTTCTCTATCATTTTTACACAGGAATAATCAAAGAATGATAAAAAAAATAAATATGAAAACCAAAATTTTCGGTTTGATGCTCTTATTGAGCATTATAGGATTTTCTTGTAGTGATGAATTCACCACAATTCCAGCTGTAGGTGCTTTAAGTGATGACGCACTACAAAATGAAACTGGAGTTGATCTGTTATTGACAGGTGCATACTCTTCTTTAAATGCGCAACGTGCCAACTCATTAGGTAATGGTTGGGGTTTAGCTGCGGACAACTGGATTATGGATGTCATCGCTGATGATGCACACAAAGGTAGTACTGATGATGACCAAGCTGATTTGAAAGAAATCGAGCTAATGAACTGGGCAACTGGTAATGGTTACTGGTCTGCAAAGTGGGGTGTTCTTTTCGCAGGTATCAATCGTGCGAATGCAGTTATTGATTTAGCAAACAAAGTCATAGCAGAAGACCCAGAGGCAAATGTTGCTGGAGCTTTGGCTGAGGCTCGTTTCTTAAGAGGACACTGGAATTTCCAATTGCAAACAATGTGGGGTAATGTTCCTTACATCTCTGAAGAAAACCATGCAAATACAGAGTATAATCAACCAAACCCAGGTCCAATCTGGGACAAAATTGAGGAAGACTTTACATTTGCAGTAGCAAACTTACCTGCTACACAAGCGCAGAGAGGTCGTCCAACATCTATGACTGCTAAAGCATTTTTAGGTAAAACTTACTTGCACCAATCTAAGTGGGCTGATGCATTAAGAGAATTAAATGATGTTATCGCAAGCGGTAACTACTCTTTATTACCTGATTTTGTTGATAACTTTAGAGTAGCTGGAGAAAGCGGACCTGAGTCTGTTTTTGCTATCCAATTTACTACTGATAGTGGTCAATCTTTCAATGCAAACTCAACTGGTGCATTGAACTTCCCTAATCCAGGACCATTCGGTTCTTGCTGTGGTTTTTACCAACCAACACAAGACCTTTTGAATGCATTCCAAACAGATGCTGACGGGTTGCCATTATTGGATACTTACAACCAACAAGATGTAGCAAGTGATTTTGCTATACCAAGTGCTGAGCCATTTGAAATGCACGCAGGTAATTTAGACCCTCGTGCGGATTACACTGTAGGTCGTCGTGGTGTTGACTATAACGGTTATGGTATGCACGTAGGTGCTGACTGGATTCGTGCACAATCTGCCGACATCTCAGGTCCATACCTTCCTAAAAAGAACGTATACTGGTCAGGTGAAGAAGGTACTAACCAAGCTACAGGTGGTTGGGGACAGCAATTGTCAGGTGTTAACTACTACATCATGCGTTATGCTGATGTATTGTTAATGGCAGCAGAAGCAGCAGCAGAAACTGGTGATACAGGTATGGCATTGGATTATGTAAACCAAGTACGTAACAGAGCTAAGAACTCTAATTACATGCAAGCAGTTGACGGTTCTGGTGATGCAGCAACTTACGTGATTGAGCCTTACGCATCTTTCGATAGCCAAGATATGGCAAGAAAAGCAGTACGCTTTGAGAGAAGATTAGAGTTAGGTATGGAAGGTCACAGATTGTTTGACTTGAGAAGATGGGGTGTCGCGGAGACAGTAATGAATGAGTACTTTGCTAACGAAGCGCGTACTATCACAAACATTGCTGACAAAGTAAGTCCTTATGAGTCTAAGCACAACTTATTACCAATCCCTGTTAGTGCGATTGATTTGAGTGGTAATGTTTTGACGCAAAACCCTGGTTACTAAGCCTTACGCGACTTAGATTAACTATTTTTTTGCTAGATTTACCTTTAGCTTACAGAAAAGAAGAGACTTTCCGTATGGAAAGTCTCTTCCTTGTTAAATTAAAGTGGAAATAAAAATGCTAGACAGTAGATTAGATACGCGGCATTGCCATTTTAATTAGTAAAAGTGATTGAATTACTTTTACTTATAATTTATTTTGCATTCAGATTTCTAAAATTATGAGAATTCTTTCCGCTACATTTCTTACTTACTTCTTGCTTACCCTTTTAACTATCAGTTGTACTGAAGAAAAACAAATATCAACTGATGCTGTATTTGCTCTAATACCTGCGAGTCAAACAGGGCTCGACTTCTCGAACAATCTTACCGAAAATGATAGCCTCAACTACTTCACTTATGCCTACATATATATGGGCGGTGGTGTCTCAGCGGGAGATATTAACAATGATGGACTCATCGACCTTTTCTTCACGGGGAATATGGTGGAGAACAAACTGTATCTCAATAAAGGAAATATGCAGTTTGAAGACATAACAAAATCTGCTGGTATAGCAGGTGACGCACGTTGGTACACAGGTACGACGATGTGTGATATTAACAATGACGGTTTTCTGGATATTTACTGCTCGGTCGGTGGAAAATTCGGACCTAAAGAAAATCAACTTTTCGTCAACAATGGTGATAATACCTTTACTGAACAAGCCAATCAATATGGCATAGATGACCCCAGCAATAGTGTGCAAGCGACTTTCTTTGATTATGATTTAGACGGTGATGTAGATTTGTATGTGGCAAATTATCCGCCGACACCTTTCAATGTGCCGAATCAACACTATCGCATCAAGCAATTGCATCCGAAAGAATTAGACACGGATAGACTATACAGAAATGACGGAGATACATTCACTAATGTAACTAAAGAAGCGGGCTTAGAGACTTTTGGATTGTCTTTGAGTGCGACGGTGAGCGATTTGAATCAAGATGGTTATCCTGATTTATATGTTTCTAATGATTTTAGTACTCCTGATTATCTTTTTATCAATAATCAAGACGGTACTTTTTCTGAGAAGGTAAAAAATACAACTAAGAATACCTCTTTTTATGGAATGGGGGTGGACATTGCCGACTTTAATAATGACGGGTTGACAGACATCATGCAGGTAGATATGACTGCGCAAATCAATCGCCGCGCGAAGGCAAATATGGCGAGTATGAATCCTAAATTATTTTGGAGTACCGTTAATTCAGGCTTTCATTATCAGTACATGCAGAATAGTTTGCAGTTGAATAATGGAAACTTAGCCGAGCCCAATTTACCCGACTTTTCTAATGTATCGCGCTTGGCGGGAGTTTCCTCGACTGATTGGAGTTGGAGTCCTCTTTTTGCAGATTTGGACAATGATGGCTGGAAAGATATGTACATTGCAAATGGAACACGTAGAGAAATTAATAACCGTGACTTCTTCTCTAAAATCGAAAAATACGGCATCAAACCAGAAGAAAGTTTGCAAAAGACTTTAGAAATTCCTTCGGAGAAAATTGCCAACTATGTCTTGAAAAATAATCGTGATTTGACTTTTACTCGTATGAATACAGAATGGGGAATGGAGGAAAAGACTTTTTCCAATGGCTGTGTCTATGCAGATTTAGATAATGACGGTGATTTGGAAATTATCAATAATAATATTGACGAAAAAGTCACGATTTATGAAAATAGAAGTGCGGATAAAGGCAGTAATCACTTGACTTTAAAGTTCAAAGGGAGTCCACAAAACCCTTTAGCTTTGGGTGTGAAAACTATCTTGTATGCAGGTGGTAATGAGCAATTTCAAGAGATGACATTGACACGTGGTTTTCAGTCTTCGGTTGCGCCTCAGTTGCATTATGGCTTGGGAGAAACGGGTAAGATTGACTCTCTAAAAGTGATTTGGTCGGCTGATAAGATGCAGATTATCACGGATTTAGAAGTGAATTCTACACGGATGATTAATTATGCCGATGCAAACTCCGCAAATCGAGCAAAAGAAAACTCAACAGCGAAATTATTTACAACTTTAGAAAAGAAAAACGAAATATTCAGTCACGCACATTTTGAAAATCCCTACAACGATTTTGATAAAGAGATTTTATTACCGCATCAAACCTCCATGTTTGGTCCTAATGTAGCTGTTGGAGATTTGAATGGAGACAATTTGGATGACATCGTCGTTGGTTCTGCCTCGATAACGACTACAGGCGTATATTTCCAAGAAAATGGAAGTTTTACACAAGTGAAATCAGAGACATTCAAGGCAGATAGGATGTGTGAAGATATTGGAATTCATATTTTTGATGCAGAAGGTGATGGTGATAATGACATCTATATTGTCAGTGGAGGAAATGAGTTCCCACCTAATTCTCCTCAGCTGCAAGACCGTCTATATATCAATGACGGTAAAGGCAATTTTACTAAAAATACTGCTGCTTTACCACGTATGTTGACCAGTGGTTCGAGAGTGAGTAGCCATGATTTTGATAAAGATGGTGACTTAGATCTAATCGTCTGTGGAAAGTTAATACCAGGTAATTATCCGTCTCCTGCGGACAGTTATTTGTTAGAAAACAAGAGTACAGCAGATAAAGTTTCTTTCGTTGATATTAGCTCTTCGGTTGCACCAACCTTATCTAAAGCGGGTATGGTAACGAATGCACTTTGGACAGATTATGATAAAGATGGTTGGACAGATTTGATTTTAGTAGGAGAGTGGATGCCCGTGACTATTCTCAAAAATCAGGAAGGAAAATCCTTTGAAAATGTCAGTTCGAGATATGATTTGGAAGACACGCGTGGCTGGTGGTTTAGTATTGCAGAAGCTGATTTTGATAAAGATGGAGATATGGATTATTTAGTTGGAAATTTGGGTGAAAACTACAAATACAAAGCATCTGAAACTGAGACATTTGACATTTATTTTAATGATTTTGATAATAACCGCACGAAAGATATTGTCCTCAGTTATTACAATGAAGGCGAGCAATATCCTCTCCGCGGACGCGAATGTTCTTCGCAACAAATGCCAGCAATTAAAGGAAAATACAAGGATTATCAATCTTTCTCAACAGCAACTTTAGAAGATGTTTACACGAAAGATGTATTGGATAAATCTCTACATTATCAGGTGAAATCTTTTGCTAGCATTTACTTAGAAAACACGGGGACGGGCTTTACAACACACAGATTACCAGAGTTAGCGCAGTTATCAGTTATCAATCGCATTTTAGTCGAGGACTTCAATAAAGACGGTAATTTGGATGCTTTAATCGCAGGAAATCTACACGCTTCCGAGGTAGAAACACCAAGAAATGACGCAGGTATTGGTTTGCTTTTAGCAGGAGATGGGAAAGGTGGATTTGAGCCAGTTATCAGCCGCAAAAGTGGATTTTACGCTACAGGAGATGTAAAAGATATGGAGAGATTGACGATTGACGGAGAAGAATATGTGCTTGTAATACGAAATTCTGATTTTGTGCAATTGGCGAAGTGGGAGAGAGGGAAGGAGTTGAGTAATTAATGATTAAATTTTTACCGCAAAGGCAAAAAACTCTCCGTCTTCGCGCCTTTGCGGTGAAAAAAAAATGTGTAGGCATTTCTTTTAAAGGCGCATTCGCGACAGGAGAAGGTAATATTGGTTTGAGTCTATTTTTTTACCATTCCTTAGCAAAAAAATAGGAGCAACTTT
>CAZQTE010000215.1:0-9825 GCA_964595615.1 uncultured Saprospiraceae bacterium | reverse complement strand
CGTCCCTCCTAAAGGAGGGAAACCCTACCGGGAGTGACTTAGAGCAGCTCTTAAATTAGAACCAATCAACCCTGCTCGGTCGGCGAGATTTATCAAAGAACAAAATTACAAGAGAGGACTTTGCATTTGCAAAGTCCTCTCTTTGTTGTGACTCTAATTGTATTATTTTAGCCGATAAACTCAAAGTTTTAATCCTCTTAAAAATTACCTAAATCAACTTTCAGCAAAAGCCCTATGCTTCGTCTTCTTGAATCTCCCTAAACTTTTCTATTTTTACACAAATTTTTAATATGAAGCAAATACACTCAATTTTTTCTCTTCTATTGTTTCTTCTTTTATTTTCTGCTTGCCTTGAGAATAACCAACAGGGGACAGATATACGTAACGAGATTGATTCTGATACGGTTGATACAACGATACCTTCTGAGAGTAAAGATCCAGAAGAAACTAACTTAAATACCAAGAGTATTGAAGGGTTTGGAGCGGATTATGAAAATCAAAATCGTGTCATTTGGCAAAAGCCTGAAATGGTTTTAGAGATGATGGGTGATTTGACGAATAAAACAGTTGCAGATATTGGTGCTGGTACAGGACACTTTGCTCTTCGATTAGCGAAAAAGGCGAAGAAAGTAATTGCGATAGATATTGATAAGAAATTTACAGATTATATAGATAGTATAAAGGTCATGGAACTACCTGATCAATTTCACAATCGATTGGTAACAAGACTTTCGAGTGAAAATGACCCTAATCTAAAAGAAAATGAGTTAGATGTGGCAGTCATTGTGAATACTTACATGTATGTGGGAGGCAGAACGGATTGGATGAAAAAAGTCCTTAAAGGATTAAAACCAGGAGGAAAGGTTATTATTATTGACTTTAAAAGAAAAAGAACCCCAGTCGGACCTCCTGCACAATATCGTGTCCCTCTTTATTTAGCCGAAGAAGAAATGGAGAATGCTGGTTTGATTAACGTTCAAACTAATGATTCCGCTTTAGATTATCAGTATATTTTGATAGGAGAGAAGGGGAGATAAGAGTATAGTATTTAAATTTAAGTCTATTCTAATTTTCGAATAACGGATTTTGAGGTTTTAGATTGATAATTTTAGGACGACACACATCGATAAAAAAAAACGGCTACTCCATGATTGGAGTAGCCGCTTTTCGTTAAACGAAATCAGATAAATTACCTTACTAAAGTAATATCACCTCTTTTCGGCTCGTCAACGACGCCAGTATCAACATTTACCATTGTAATTACATATACATAAACATCAGCAGGAACTGGTTTTAATTTATGCATTCCGTCCCACGCAGGTACACCCTCTTCTATAGCATCAAATACCTTTTGTCCCCAACGGTTGAAGATTTGGAATGACTCTACTTCTTGATTTCCTCCAAAAATAGGAGAGAAAGTATCATTCACTTCATCGCCATTTGGTGTAAAGACGTTTGGTATATTGAATGGGCTATTCTTGACACAAACCTCTACAGCTCTTTCAATAGCACATCCAGCTTCATTGCTTATCGTTAAGTTATAAGTATACTGTCCTTCAACATCTTCATCTGTGTCAGGGAAGAGTTCTGGCGCACGTACCGAAATTGTTGGTACGTTTCCTAAAGCTCCTGTAGCATCTGACCAACTTGTAATTGTCCCATCAGTTATTACCGTTAAGTCGAATGCTTGTCCTTCAAAAACACATTCATCGATACTTGTTAGAGAGTCAATTATAGGGAAATTAAAGACAGTAACTTGAAATTCACTATCAAAACTAACCTGTTCACAACCAAGAGTGTCTGGTTGATAAGTTACGGTATATAGACCCGTTTGATTAACATCAATAGTCTCACCATTTTGACCTGTACTCCAAGTTAATCTACCATTTTCTGTAGTTGTAGTTGTTTCTGCGGTTAGTATAGTCGTTTCTCCTGCACAAAGTTCAGCATCACCAATTATTGTCACGCTCTCTTGGTCTGCAATAGAATGTGTAATTGTTCCTGTTATTGGTGGACAATCACCATTTGCGATAGAATAAGTAAATTCAGTAGTCTCAACTAAATCAAAGCTTGGATTAATTTCAGAAGAACTAAATCCAGCTTCGGTAGTCCAAGAATAGGTAAACTCAGGACTCATATCACCTAAGTGGTTTACTCCAATTAGTTCTGGTTCACAATGAACCTCATCAGCAGGTGTTGCAGGCTGTGCCGCCACCTGAATATTAATAGTAGCAGAAGGTGTACAAGCTTCTAATCCTTCTTCCAACACTGCCTCTACTGTATATTCAGTCGAGAGGAATGGTGTGGCAACAGGATTAGGACAATCATAACAACTTAAACCTGGAATACTTTCATCCCATTCAAATTCTGTGATACTCGGGTCTTCGCTCGTCACCATTAATTGTACCGTATCACCTTGACAAATAAATGGGTCAGCTGGTGTAATAACCAATTCAATTACTGGTTGAACATTAACAGTCGTCATATCTGTTTGCTCACAAGCACCATTCACTGTTTCACGTATAAATATCGTTGTATCCGTAACAGATGTTACCATGTTATATAGCGTATCATCAGACTCAAAAGTCGCATCATCTACTGGCATCCAAAGGTGTGTAAGATTTGGAAAGTTTGCTGGCTCATATATAGGTGATTGTAAAATCACAATTTCTCCCTCACATATTGTAGTGTCTTGTGGTAAGATACTCATATCAGAAGGCAAACTATCCACTTGGATAAACAGTGTATCCATACGAACACACCCTGGTACTTCTACAGTTGCAATGTAAAGCGTCGGTTCTGTTGGCGTAGCGGTCAATGATGTCCCAGTTGTAGGACTTAAACCTGCTGTTGGTGCCCAGTTGACTTCAATACCTGCTGGTAAAGCAGTTGCTTCAATTTGAACTTCTTCTCCAAGACAAATCTCTTGGTCTTCTGTTGGTTGATTAATTTCTATAGAGATTTCGTTAACTGTTATAGTTGTCGAAATTTCCTCTTCACATGCACCTCTGAAGGCAGATAAAGTGTAAGTCGTAGTCGTACTTGGTGCTGCTGAAACATTAGGAATTGTTGGATCTCCTCCGATAATACCAGTAGCTGGCGACCAAGAATAGGTAACATCTTCTTCTGGTTCTAAAGTACTTAAAACAACGGTATCTCCTTGACAAACTGCGATGTCAGGGTTTGCATCTAATGTGAATGGTTCAGAAACAACAACTTCAACGGAGTCAAGCGAAGGAAATAGACAACCTGAGACAACATTAGAAGCTTCTAAGTAATAAACAGTAGTTTCTGTTGGACTCACTTCTGGATTTGCTTCAGTAGAACTAAATCCTGCTGGGACAGATGTCCAAGAGAAGTTTGTACTTCCTGAGTCAACTCCTCCTATATTTGTAGTTTCTCCATTACAAATAGATAAATCATCAGAAACCTCATAAACTGCAGCATCTGTTGGGAAAACAGTTAATGTCATTTCATCAGTTATCGTACAGCCTGTGGTAGTCAGTGTTACAGAATAAGTATAAACACCAGGGGCTACTGCAGTAATCGTTGGAGAAGGAGATGTTACGTCACTAATAGTGCCTGCCTCACCTTCCCACAAGTAAGTTCCTTGTGCGAAAAATTGTCCACCTACGATTTCGATTTGTTCCCCTAAACAAACAGATTGGTCTGGACCCGCATCTGCATTATAAACATTTACTGTTGCAGTACCGATTGCGTCAATACAAATACCATCAATAGATACAACATATTCTGTTGTCTCAGTAGGTGTCGCAATTGGATTTGGGCAATCATCACAAGATAAAGATTCTGCTGGTGACCATAGAATATTATTTGACTCAGTTTCTATTTCTAATTGAACAGGAACTCCTTGACATACTTCTGGTGCCTCAATATCTATCTCAACTAATTGATCAATTGCTTCAAGTACTCCTTCGCCAGAAGGTGAGAAATCAACAGAAACCTGTCCACTAACAATATCACCTCCCCAGTCATTTACTAATACGATATACACTTCGCCTTCCAGACAATCTATTGCACTTACAAAGTCATCAAGATTTTCATCAGCAGGCGCATTACAATCATACAAACTCGTCTGAGGTACACCCGTTAATGGACTAATATCTGCCAGACCAGTTGGTTCAGTACCTCCAGAATAGGAAGAAGCTAAGGGCTGAGTTGAACTAATAATATCAATAACCTCTTGTGGTGTACCACATACTTGTTCATTTGTAAATGGACCCCAAACATTGAAATCAATATCCGATGCTTCAGCAGGGTTTGCTGCTTGGAAAATAAAACCAAAAGGACCGTCTGTAGCTGCTTGCATCGAAAACCAATAAAACTGAGAGGCATTTGTACCACCCCAACAACCATTGTTATCGTTAGCAGCACTAATAATTACATCTACAGGAAAATCTGTATTAAAACTAAAAATACTAGGTAATCCATCTTCATTTTGACAACCATTGATTGGATTACATAGGGCAGCTTCTAATGAATTATCAAGCACACAAGTAGAGGGATTAATAGTAATATTAAAATCTGTACAACCATCTCCATTCGCAACTATTATGTAATATGTATCTGCTTCACTGAAATTGACTGATGCTAGATTTCCTATTTGAGAAGAACCTATACATACTGACGCTGGATCAGAAGGAGGTCCGTCTAACACTAAAACTCCTGTTCCTGTTGCCGCACCTGTAATTTGGATGCTGTAGCAATCTTCTAAGCCTCCTTCGGTTGTATATGTGAAAATTGCTTCAGGACCCGCCATGAAATCTAGTACGCCACATGCTGTTCCTTGAAAAGTCGCTGAGTTGTCACAAGTCGTTAAATTATCTGAGTCGTAAGGTAAGTTTGGAATAACTGTAATATCATCTTCGGAAGAGTTACATTCTAAAGCACTACACTGCCAAGTTAACTCAAATCCTTCTTGCTGAACACCTCCGTCAGATGTCATCTGAATGGTAATACAATCACTTCCTCCTTCTATTTCAAATGGATTTCCATTTCCTGAGCCTGAAATAGTAGATATAATAGGAGCTGAAGTATTATCACCCGCATAGAAAATTAAATCATCAAAATTGTTTTCTAAATTATAATTTACTAAGTCAAAAGAAATACATTCGTGAAATTCATTTGGACAGATAGTAAAAGTACAGTTTTCATTTGCACCATAATCACCATCTGGACCACCACTATCAAATAAAGTTCCAAAGCAAGATGTAGAAGCATCTGTCTCACAAAGGTTAAAAAATGGAACAAACTCTCCAATACACAGGGTAAATTCACCAGAATTTGGTGTTCCTGTTGCAGAAAAGTCATTAATACGTAAGTAATAAATCTCGCCTGGGGTCAATCCAACCAAATCAAATGAAGTGTTAGACGTTCCATCTGGAGTTGAAAGACAATCAAATTCTGCCAATTCATCACAACTGCCATCTATACGATAAACTGCAATTTGTGGATTTTGAATGCCATTACCATTATCGACAAAACTAAATAATTGTATAGTGAAATCTACAATACTTCCATCTGCTGGAGTGGTAAAAGTAAACCAAACATCATTGTCAGGAACAGTAGAAAAACATGTAGGAGTGTTGTCAAAAGGCAGCACACTTGCTGTCGAATTCTCGTTTGTGTAAACGGTAGTACTAGGACAAGTCGGAGCGATACCGAGGTCAATCGCATTGGAGCATTCATCTGCACCATCTATTTGGGCAAATGCAGCAGCACTAAGAAATAAAAACGACAGGAGAAGTAAGCATTTTCTCATTCGGAAAAATTTAAGTTTGGTATTGTTATATTGGAAAAAGTTGTTAGGCTGTCAATCTCAAATGACTAAATATTAATCATTTGTATAATGTCAAACTGTCTGTTCTTTAACCAATTCTTAATAATTAGCCAAAAATAGACAATTTTTGTAATACCAAAAATTCAGAACGATATAATGACGGGAACTTTGCGAAGATTTAGAATTATACGCGTTTTTTATAGTTGATTCGACGGTCTATTAGTTTATTTTCGTTGATAGAATAACGTGATTGGAACCAATAAATGCACAATGCAATTGTACTTCCCATAATCGCACCAAGATAAACATCTTTGAGAAAGTGCTGAACAAGATAAATCCGAGAAATTCCGACTAGTAATGCTGTGATGAAACAAATCGTACCTACTATATTTTTTTTACCAACAAGAAAAGCTAGAATACCAAATAATGCAAAACCAGACATGGTATGTCCTGAAGGAAAACTGGTTTGACCTGTAACTTCATAAACGCCTTCTACGAGATTGATGGTATCTAAATTACCTAGTTTTTCAAAATAGAGGATAGGACGGTCGTGAGCAAAAAAAGCTTTTGATGTAAAACTGATTATCATCGTAATAATTCCTGTCAAAGCAATAATAAGGCTATAACGAAAACGAATGAACAAGAAGTAAATAACTAAAATCAAATATGTAGCTATTTCGCTGATTTTAGTAACCCAAAAAAAGAAAAAATTACTGGAAGGCATACGATTGTCACTAAAATAAAAAATAGAATCGCCAGTTTCAATCTGAGTCAAGAGGAACCCACCAATTATTGTAAAAAGTAACATCCCTATAAACCAAGTTTTATTCTCTTTGATTATATCTATGAAACCTGGTGGCGTAAATGTGGTATTATTTGTCAAATCGAAGATTTTGCTTTTTTTGATTTTGTGCTTTAATTAATCCAAGATCATCGACATTTCAAATTGATTAACAAAATTGGTAAATTTGGAAGCAAGTAGAAAATTTATCAGTTCCTTACTGTTTTCTCCAATATTAATCTGTCGAGTTGGAAGATTTTGTTGGCGAAGGTAAGAAAATACTACATTTTGAATGTCTTCTATTCGATTTTCTGGCGATATAAGGATTTGAGAAATCAATTTTGAACCTGGGCAAACAATTATGTAAGCAATGATTTTGCTGTCTATTTTTACTGCAAAAAATTGATGTCTTTCGGGGAAATTAATAATTGTGCTATCGCTTTGCTCCCAGCCAGGTTTATTCGTTTTCCAATCAAGAAAGTCTGTAGGATTAACAGATGGACAAGCTTCAATTATGGCTTTTTTATTTGATTTTGAAACGAGAGAAGCTTCTTCTTTTTCTTTGAAACACAATAACTTACGGTCAATACTAAAACCGATTTTTTTATATACGGCAATAGCTCTATCATTTTTTTCTAAAACTTCTAACTGCGCTTTTTTAACACCCTTTGCTTGAAATTTTGGTATTAAAAAATCAAATATTCTTTGAGTCGCTGCCTGTCCACGAGCCTCTGGGCGTACACAAGTTGCTCCGTTAAATGCTGTCAAAATGCCATTTACTTCTCCTAGCATAATGATAACAATACCAACTAATTTTTTATCTATCCATGCACCACCAGACAAACTAAAATCAACGCCACCAAGTTTCCAACGGTCAGATAAGTACTGGTCAGTAGCAGTCATATTAAGGGCATAGTCAGAAAATCCTTCATTAAAACAATCTGTCAGTACTGATTGTGGTACATCTTGTAGGGTAGTAAATTTCATAGAATAAAAGTGAAAGAAAACCTTTCAAGAATGCGAGATTAATAGATTCAGAATCTGAGCCGCTTATTTTTTCGCGTTCCTAAGAAGGGATTTTTCAAAGAACCAAAAATGTTCATTCTCCGCCAAATCGTGTCACACGATTTAGCGGAGAATGAATTTTACTTAATTTCTATATTGAAAGGCATTTTTGCTTGAACTCCTTTCATCTCCTTCCAAGTTTTAAGTTGATTGTAGTATTGGTAGTATTCGCCCAATTCTGCTTTAACTACTTTTTCAGAGATATTTGCTTTCTCTCCAGTTAATTCTTCCATTAATTTAACTAATGGTTCTTTTTGTTTTGGATACTCAGTTGTGCGGTATTCTTCTAAACCTGCTAAACTAGCTGCTGCTGCTAATGCCTCATCCAAACCTCCAAAACGGTCAATTAAACCAATTTCCAATGCTTTTGTACCTGTCCAAACGCGTCCTTGTGCGATTTCGTTAACAGCATCCAAAGAGGGATAGCCACGTGCATCTTTTACGCGGGTCATGAATTTTGTGTATACATCTTCTGTTCCTGCTTGGAAAATTGCTTTTTCTTCTTCTGTCATTTCCTGTGCAGGATTGAAAGATGCTGCAAACTTAGATGTTTTAACAGAGTCAAAATTGATATGTAATTTCTCATTCATCAATTCTTTTGTAATTGGGAATAATCCAAATACACCGATAGAACCTGTAATTGTATTTGCTTCTGCAAAAATACTATCACTAGCACATGCCATGTAATAACCACCCGAGGCCGCCACGTCAGACATAGAAGCTATAACAGGTTTTCCCGCAGCACGACATAGTTCTAATTCACGCCACATATTCTCTGATGCCATAGCTGAACCACCACCAGAATTAATACGCACTACAATTGCTTTTACCTTATCGTTTTTGCGTAATTTACGGAAGATTTCGACATACTTTTTATCTCCAATTTGAGCATTTTCACCCTCACCGTCAACAATGTCACCTTCTGCATACACAACTGCAATTTTATCTTTTATGCTAAAGTTAGACTTCTTTTTTGCTGTTGGGAAATAATCTTGTGGCGTAATAAAGTTAATTTTGTCATCTTCTTCTAAACCTAAACGTGTAGACATATCCAACAACAACTCATCTTCATAACCAATCGCATCTACCAAACCAGTAGAAAGTGCCCCTTCTGCTTTAAAAGCTCCGTATTCATTAGCAATTGCTTCTAATTGTGCAGATGTTTTACCACGAGAAGCTGCAATATCATCTTTTGTAACTTGCCATAATCCATGAATGTATTGGCTAATTTGGTGACGATTTTCATCACTCAGTTCATTCAATACGAATGGTTCAACAGCACCTTTAAATTTACCAACTTTGAAAACCTCCATTTTTACACCCAATTCATCTAACATCTCTTTAAAGAAAGTCAAATTAGCACCATAACCTCTAAAATCAATACCTCCCATTGGATTAACGTAAACTTTGTCAGCAACAGAAGCCAGATAATAAGCTCCTTGTGTATAGTATTTGCTATATGCTAATACAAACTTGCCACTATCCTTAAACTCTTTTACGGCATCACGAATAACTGTTGAACTCGCCGAACCAACGGCAACCATAGTTACATCAAGATAAATTCCCTTAATTTTATCGTCTTCACGAGCTGCATCAATAGTGCGTACAATGTCGTGTAAACCCAAAGTCTTTTCAGTGCTAAATGAAGCAAAATTAACTTCTACATTTCCGGTTTGTTCTGGTATTGACTCATCTAAAGTTAAATGTAAAACACTATTTGATTTCACATCCTTAGCTTTATCTGCACCACTTGCAATTGCGCTACCAATAGCGCCGCCAATAATAATAAGTGCTCCAAATGCCAAGATGACTCCAAGACAACTACCGAAGATGATTTTTAAGAAATTTTTCATTATTTTTGATTGGATTTTTTTCTAAATAGGAGGAATCCTCCTCGTAAATTATTGACACAAAGATAAAACGAACTCTCCCAATGGCAATTTTTTTTCGATAAAAGAAGGAAAGAAAGGGATGGAGGAAAGGAAAAGGAACTAATTTAAAATTAGAATGCTTAATAAGTTGTAATTTTGGAAAGGGAATGTATTTTTGCGCAGCCAAAGATAAATGTGAAAAGTCAGAAGGACATATTTCTTATTTATTTTCGTCCCGTAGTACAACGGATAGTATGTAGGTTTCCGGAGCCTGAGATGGTAGTTCGATTCTACCCGGGACGACAAAA
>CAZQTE010000214.1:5548-9826 GCA_964595615.1 uncultured Saprospiraceae bacterium | reverse complement strand
GTTACTTAATATTGCAAATTGCTTTTTTTGAGGTTTTGCTAATAACGGGAGATGTAAACTTTTAAAGTAGCTTGCGTTTATGTGAGGAATGTTCGCAAGGTATGTATTGTTCTGAATAAAAGAAAGAAAATTCTCTGAACAATATAAAAAAATAATATATAATTATGTGTGTTTTTTGTTTGGCGAAAAAGTGACATGGAAAAAGAAGCAAACAGTAAAAAATATTTTTATTACACACCAAAAAAATAAAAATATGCATCTCTCTTTGAGAGAATGTTGAAAAATAGTGCAAAAAATGCTCAAAATTTCCTCTCATTTAAAAAGGAATCAAAATACAATGCCTGTTTGTTTTTTTATTCCAAACTTTTACCCTAAAATTGCGAGAAATAACGAAAAACGTTATGCTTGATTTTTTGAAACAAATTTCTATTTAATTTATTCTTACAAAAATCGAGCTAAACTTTGTTGTGTTTGTAATTTTTTTTAGAAATTTACAGCGCAAATTATAAAAACATGTATTTTTTGGTACATGTATTAAAGCATCAAAATAATTAACCTTACACCGGCATCAAAACAAACCGAACATGAAGTTAGTCATCAATTTAATTCTTGCCGTTTTAATCGGAATTTTAGCATTTGTACTTTACAATAGCATTAACGAACCGATTGCATTTCAAGGTGAGAAAAGCAAAAGAGAAGCTGCAGTTGTTAAATCTTTAAAAAACATTCGTAGCGCACAGGAATTATACCGTGGAGTTACAGGTGAGTTTGCTGCTACTTTTGATACTTTGCGTGAAGTGTTGAACACAGGTTCATTCAAACTTGTAAACGTTCAGGGTGATCCTGATGATCCAAACAATCCAGAAGCTGTTGTATACGATACTATTTTAAAGCCAGCAATTGACTCTGTTCGTTCTCTTGGCGTAGTATTGGAAAAAATGGAAATCATCCCTTACAGTGATGGTAAATCTTATGATATCTCTGCCGATACTTTGACATATCAACAGACAGTTGTGCCTGTTGTTGAAGTAGGAACTTTCTGGAAAGATTTTATGGGAGAGTTCGCTTCTGAAAAGTACACAAAATACGATAGTAAGTATGATCCAAATGCGCGCATGAAATTTGGTAGTATGGATGCACCACAATTGGGTGGTTCTTGGGATTAATTCCTACTCGTTACCTCAAGCGGAATAGATGAAATAATATCTATTTTACTGTGAGATAAGTCAATATATGATAAGTTTTGAACTGACAGAACCTTCTTTTGACAAGAAGAAAACTACAGAATACGAACTGTCCGTCCTGCTAGGGGCGGACAGTTTGTCGTATTGCATCATAGATAAAACCAATCGCGTTTTATCT
Organism: uncultured Saprospiraceae bacterium; assembly: GCA_964595615.1. GTDB lineage: Bacteria > Bacteroidota > Bacteroidia > Chitinophagales > Saprospiraceae > JAHDCG01. The sequence goes on along the minus strand of CAZQTE010000214.1, from coordinate 8,464 downwards.
GTGGTTAAGTGTGATTTTCCAGAAGAAACAGAAGGAAAAACCTATGTCGACAGGCTCGAAACTATTATTCTGCGCAATGTTCCATTACAGCAAAATTACCGTTCTGTATACATAGGTGTCTTTAATTTAAATTCTACTTTAGTTCCTTCTCGTCTTTATAATAAAGAAGAGAATTTGACTTATTTGGAAAAGATGTCACCTTTATCAGGAGATTTTGAGATACGAGTAGACTCTCTGATTTCAGCGAATGCTGAACATGTATATGTATTAGAAAGTCAACTTGCGAAAGTATTGAAAAATTACTTTAGTGGAGCAGAGATAATTCATTCTACTACAGCACTTTATAAAGGTGTGCGTCGTGCTGCACAAGAGAATGGAGAGAAATGTATTTATTTGAATGTACGACAAGAAGCATTACAAATCACATTTTTTGACAAAGGGGAACTTATCTTTTACAATGCTTTCAGTTACTCTTCCTCTAAAGATTTTATTTATTATGTGATGTTAGTTTATGACCAATTTGGTCTCAAACCAGATACAACACCAATACATCTTTCGGGTGAACTAATGGAGGACTCAGAAATGTACCATCTTATTTATCGGTACATTAGACATTTAAAACTAGTGGACCCACCTGAATGGATTGAATTAAGTGGACAATGGGTTAATAGACCACAATATTGGTTCTATGATTTATTTTGTTTGAACTTAATGAAGATATAAAGTAAAAATCCCGAACCTTCAAAAGAGGTTCGGGATTTCTTATTTAGGATTACATTGTTGGTATTCCTTACTTAACTACCACCACTTTCTTTATTCCAAAATAGTCACCACTTTTAACTAAGACCTCATAAGTCCCTGCTGCTAAGTCTAAATCAGAAACTCTGTAGCTTAATAAATCATTGCCTTTTACCACCGTCCCTTCAAATAATCTTTGACCAATGATATTAAACAATGAAATAGTTAATTCTCCACGAATTTCGTTTTCTAATTCAATAGAGAAGGTACCTGTATTTGGATTAGGATAAATGTTAAAATTAATAATATTGCTAACATCCTCAATACCAACGACATCAATAACTACCATTAAAGTTTGAGTACAACCTAGGGCATCCATAACTGTCACAGGATATTCACCGTCAGGCAAGTCGTTAAATGTCCCAGATTCTTGAAAATTTTCTTCATCTATGCTGTATTGATAAGGAGCAATACCACCCTCAGCACTTGCCACGATAGTCGAAGAAATACTTTGAGCATTTAATATCAAGAGTTCAGACTCTACAATTGTCACTGTTTCAGTTTCATAAATAGTCCCACTCGCATCTTGAGCATAACAAGTATAGGTACCAGCTGAAAGCTCTGTAAAGATATTATCTTCCACATATTCAGAACCATCAATACTATAAGTGTAAGGAGCAGACCCTCCTGATGCATTAATCTCAATAATACCCGTCTTAGCTCCGAAACAATCAATATTTTGTATTACTACGGCTGATGCAAATAAGGCTGAAGATGAAATCTCAAATTGAACTTCTGATGTACAGCCATTGGCATCTTGTACATATCCGATGTAGTTACCATTAACCAAGTCTGAAAAAGTACCATCGCTTTGAGATGTCATACCTGCGTCTATGCTGTATAAATAGTCGCCAGTTCCTCCTGATCCAATTAATGTCACAGAGTTTTCCGTTGTACTAGCGGTAATTGATAATTGTTCTGGATTAGTTAAAAGTATAGCTGTTGTCTCTGTTAAAGCTCCTTGCGCGTCTGTAATAGTAAAGGAATAAGAACCAGCCGGTAAATTCATAAAAATATTACTCTCTTGGAAATTTTCGCCATCAATACTATACATAAATGGAGCCGTTCCTCCCATTACATTAACAATGATAATCCCGTCTTCTTCATTAAAACAAGAAATATTATTTTCAATGGTCAAAGAAATACTCATGGTATTTACATTAATTATTTCTGTTAAAAAGACTTCACATCCATTAAAATCTTGAATGATTATGTCATAACTTCCATTGATTAAATCTTCAAATACATTGTCCGTTGTAAAGTCAGCTCCATTTATGCTGTATGAATAGGGAGCAATTCCACCTTCTGCCATTACAGTAATGATATTATCTGTAACGGAGCTATTCGCTTGTAGTTCTGTTGGTTGAGAAAGTGTAATGACATCTGTGGTGAAAGTAAATCCGTCACTGTCTAAAATTGTGAATGAATATTCTCCCGCGGATAAAGCTCCAAAGTGACTATCCATTTGATAAGTCATACCGCCGTCTATGCTGTATTGGAAAGGTTCTGTTCCACTTGAAGCCACAACATTAATAGCACCATTAGAGTCACCAAAACAAGAGATTTGGCTACTAATTGCAGCTGAACCTGAGACTGTGTTGATTAGTATCGTCGCCATTGTAGTATTAGTACAAGCATTGGCGTCAACTATATAAACGGTATAAGTCCCGTTTGGTAAATTATTGAAAACAGAACTTTCTTGATAATTAATACCGTCTAAGCTGTACATATAATCAAGAGTTCCTCCTTCACCTATTACTGCAATATTATCATCTTCGACAATGACCGAAACTGTTAATACTTCTGGACTTGTAAGCATGATTGTATTACTTGTTATACTTATACCCGCAGCATCTTGTATAGTAATCATGTATTCTCCAGGACCTAAATTGTCAAAAATAGGGGAGTCTTGGAAGTTTTCTCCGTCAATACTGTACATGTAAGGTTCTTGACCGCCAGCTACATTTGCTGTAATTGTACCATCTTCTTCTCCATTACAACTAATGTTGCTTCCATTAACTGAAACGACTAAGCCATTAACCGCAACAATCGCAGTCGTAGTAGCAGTACATTCATTTTGGTCAAAGACAGTGATAGTGTACGAACCATTGTCTAAGC